>PMNO01000693.1:0-6690 GCA_003161835.1 Myxococcales bacterium
AAGGCACCGAGCAGGAGGGTCCGATAGGGGAGGGATCGAATCATGGGCAAAGTCTCCTTGCCTGGAAGGGGCATCGTTCGGTCCACAGGCTGACTCCTACTAGACTCCAGGCTGCGGCATTGTCGGCCTTACCCACTCTGCGCAGCTCTAACGATTTGATAGTTCTAAGGAAAACCGGTGCGGCGGACGGGAGGGCGGCCGCGTTGTTGGCGCATGTGCGCAGGTTTGTGCCGCGACGCTCAGGAGCGCGAATTTTTTTCCCGGCGATAGAGCGTTGACACGTCGACACCCAAGATCGCCGCCGCCCTGTTTTTCGACCCGCCGCTCCGTCGAACCACGGCGTTGATATATCGCCGCTGCACCTCGTCCAGAGTCATCGGCGTAGCGGCCAGCCAATCGAAGGTGTCCGTGGCGCTGAGGCCGGCCAACGCGTCGCGCACCCCATCGGCGTCGACCTCCTTGCCTGGGAACGTGACGACCAGGCGCTCGACGATGTTCTCCAGCTCGCGGACGTTTCCTGGCCACGGATAGTCCTCCAGAACGCGCAGCGCTGCCGCGGAGAACCTGGTCGCGGTCGGGTTCGCGGCACGCGCCGACAGCTTCGTCAGGAAGTGATCGACCAGCACCGGGATGTCGCGTTGACGCGCGCGCAGGGGCGGTACATGAATCGGGACCACCGCCAAACGGAAGTAGAGATCTTCCCGAAATTGTCCGGCCGACACCAGAGCCTTCAAATCGCGGTGAGTGGCGACGACACATCTGACGGACACTTGTTGCACGGTGTCCGTTCCGAGCGCCCGGATTTCTCCCGATTCCAACACGCGCAACAGCCTTGATTGAAGGGCCGTTGGCATGTCCCCGATCTCATCCAGGAACAGGGTTCCCCCCTCGGCCAGCTCGAACCGTCCGGGACGCCGCCCCACGGCCCCCGTGAAGGCGCCCTTTTCGTGNNTCCTTGCCCGTACCGGTCTCGCCCAGGATGAGCACGGGACTCGGCGAGTCGGCCACGTGCTCGATCAGGCGCCGCACCTCGCGGATAGCGTCGCTGTGTCCGATGAGTCCGTTGGCCGAGAGGCGCTCGGCGAAAGCAGCGCGGAGGAGCCGATTGTCTTCCCGTATTCGGCGCGCGCTCGCGGCCCTCTCGAGCAGCACCCGAACCATCGCCATCTTGAAGGGCTTGGTCACATAGTGAAACGCCCCGCGCTGCACCGCATCGACGGCGCTCTCCACGTTCCCGAAAGCCGTCATGATGATGACGGCTACCTCCGGATCGATGTTCTTGATCTCCTCCAGGACATCCAAACCATCCAGTCCCTTCATCCGCAGATCGGTGAGGACCACGTCGGGCGCGCGTTGCTTGAAGGATTCGATCGCGGTTTCGCCGTCGAGCGCGCTCTCCACCGCGAACCCGTGATCGGCCAGGTACCGACTCAGCACATCGATCATGTCGGCGTTGTCGTCGACTATCAAAACCGAGGGATTGCTCATGGTGGGGTCAAGGAGGCGGTTGGCCACAATACCGAGACCGTGGTTCCACCGCCTGGTGTGGCGTTGATGGAGAGTTCGCCACCGTGATTGTGGACGATCTGGGACACGATGGTTAGCCCCAATCCCGTACCTTCGCCCGCCTTCTTGGTGGTGAAGTAAGGGTCAAAAATGGCGTTGATGTGCTCGGGTCGGATTCCTGAACCGTGATCGACGATGTCGATGCGGGTGTGGGGTGGCGCTCCCTCGTGGGCGGCCGACCGCGTGGACGCGGCGACGATCTCGATGACGCCGTCCTCCAGCGATGCGTCGCACGCATTCATGAGCAGATTCACCAGCACCTGCTCCAGTTGCGATGAATCCGCCGCCAAGGCAGGCAAAGCAGTCTCTGATCGCGTCAACACGGAGATGCGTTTGGTTCGGAACCGCCATTCCAGCAACTCGGTCGCGCGCGCGATGGCCTGCGGCAGCAGGGTCGGGGTCACGAGCGTGGGTTGGGTCCGCGAGAACTCCAGGACCCGCCGAATCGTGTTCGAGATGCGATCGATCTGCGCCATGATCGATTCCAAGCCGCGCGCCGCCGCATGGCTTGCCCCGACCCTTTCCAGAAGATGTTCCGCGTGTCCCCGGATAACCATCAGGGGGGTTCCAACCTCGTGAGCGATGCCGGCCGACAGGACGCCAACCGTGACGAGCTTCTCGGCGCGAATCAACTGGCGACGCAATTCGTGCAACTCGGAGAGGTCTTCGACCAATACGAGTGCCTCGACATCCTCGACCGGACGGTTGAGCGGCACCACCCGGACAAACAGCGTGGGACCGTCGGGGCTTCGCGCGATCGGATCGTCGCCCGAGATGAAGCCGGTGCGTCCGACCGTCAGGGCCCTTTCGATGTGGGGCCGCAACCGGCTGGTCCATCCGGTGAGAGCCTTGGTGTTGTCCCCCGAATCGTTGGGTCCCGAAACCGGGAACTTGTGCTGCTGGAGAAATCGGTTGGCAAACACCACCCGGCCCTGGCGGGTGGCTCCCAAGACTCCCACCGAAACATTGTCCAGAATCTTGTCGCTCCGCTCGCGCAGATCGGCCAGTTGTCGGGCGGCTTTCAGCTCCACCTCCAGGGCAGCGGCCGTCCGTTGCTGTCGGACGATGAACACGCCCACCGACAGCATCGCTGCGATGACGCCAGCGCTGGTCAAGATCAATTGCCACAACAATCCTCGTTGGCGCGCATCGATGGCGGTGGTCGATGATCGCAGGATCAGTGACCAGACGCCGAGCGGTGTGGTCAACGATTGGGTGGTTGCCAGTATCGTGTCGGCTCCGCTGGCGAGAACCTGAACGGCCTGGGCCGCTGGTGTCAGTCGGTCGATGGAGTCGGCCGGAGGTGCCCGCCCACCGACGACGCGCCCGCGTCCGAGGACGCGCGGGGTGCCCTGTGCGGGTGGACGAGTCGGTGCCAACGCCGGTCGTTCCGGATCGCCACGCCGACAGGTGTTCGACGATTCGCAGTCGATCCACATCACGGACGCAGCATCGGCAACGATGTACTGGGCGCCGGCCGGTGGAGGGCGTAGCACGTCCTGCAACAGGAGCGCCACGTCGATGGTCATGACCACCGCTTCGGATGCTCCCGCCGGTGTGGCGTAAAGATAGAACGATCGATTCGGCGCGACGCTGACGGGGCCACGCCATGACGGATGGCGCATCTTGCTGGCATCGACCGCGATCGGCACGCTCGCCTCTACCAGGAGCGGAACCGTGTGCCTGGGCTCTTCGGTGGGATCGACCGCCACGATGGGCGCGGCGCCAGCCGAACCGAATACGCCGATGGTGCGGTAGTGCGAAACGGTGGTCGCCAACGCCTGGCATGCAGCCAGAATCTCGCGGTCTTGCCAGGCGCGATCGTTGCCGCCTTCGCGGCGTGTCCTCTCCACGAGATCCGCCAGGAGGGTTCCGTCGCGATCGAAAGCGGAGAGTCGGGCCGCAAGCGCCGTCGCGGTGTCTCGCGCCAAGCGCTGCTGAGCGACGTCGAACTCCTGTACGACCCGCGTCCGCGAGCGTCGGAGAACCTCGAACGACACCGCCATCACGGCCGCGACCGACAAGACGAGGATCGCAATGAGGGGAAACCGTTTCAACCCCGCTCACTCTAGCGCGGCGCCAGACGGCGCAGGAATCGAGGGCGGCCGGCGCACCAACCTCAAGTTACGCCGAATAGATGTTTCTGAAACCTGTTGGTAACTCTCAATCGTGCAATGTGCATCTACTGAGTTTGCATTCTGCATTCTTCAGGTTGGAGGTGACCGGGGGTCACCCGTGACGAGCAGCAAGGAGAAAAGGGAATGATCAAGCGGTTTATCAAGGAGATGAAGGATCCAAGGAAGCGTCGCGTCTTTTACGCGATCTTGGGAGGTAAGGGCATTGCGCTCGGAATCCTGTACCTGGTGGTCATGGGCATTCCGTCGTACTTCGGCGCGAAGGCCTTTGCCGATGCGGCGCCGCCACCGCCCCCCGCCTACATCAATCCCATCAACACGATGTGGACCCTCATTGCGGCGTTCCTGGTGTTCTTCATGCAAGCCGGATTCATGGCGCTGGAAGCTGGTTTCGCGCGTACCCGGGAGACAGTGAACATCCTCCTGGAGGGAATCGTCGACACGTGTCTGTGTGGGTTGCTGTTCTGGGCCTTTGGATTTGCGTTCATGTTCGGCTCGGGTAACGGGTTCATCGGCCACGAATTCTTCTTCTTGCATGGCGCGCCCGAGACCTACGGATCGACGGGAGTGGCGATCCTGGCGTTCTGGCTGTTCCAGTTTGCGTTCGCCGACACCTGCAGCACCATCACCTCGGGCGCCATGGTCGGGCGCACGGGCTTCGTCGGCGATCTTCTGTACAGCTTTGGCGTCAGCGGGTTCATCTATCCCATCCTCGGACACTGGGCCTGGGGTCCCGACGGTTGGCTCAACACCATCAAGCCCGCCGCNNGGGGGCGGCGCGATGCCGGGTCACGACATGACGATCGCCGCGATCGGTGGCGTGATCCTGTGGTTCGGATGGTACGGCTTCAATCCTGGCAGCACGCTGTCCGCCATGGACATCCAGGGCATCGGCCGCGTCGCCGCGAACACCACCCTCGCCGCTTGCGGTGGCGGATTGTCGGCGCTGTTCTACATGTATCCGCGCAACAAAGTCTGGGATTGTGGCATCACCGTCAACGGATTCCTGGCCGGACTGGTCGCCATAACCTGCCCATGCTATTGGGTGTCGCCGTTCGGGGCGATTGTGATCGGGGCCGTGGCTGGCGTCGTCTGCATCTTGGCGGTGGACTTGCTCGAGTACCTGAGGATCGACGATCCCATCGGCGCGGTTCCCGTGCACGGCTTTTGCGGCATCTGGGGAACGTTGAGTCTGGGCCTGTTCGCCACCGGGCAGTATGGAGCGTCGGGCCCGACCGGTGCCGACAATTCGGCCGGGGCGGTCGTCACTGGGCTGTTCTACGGTGGCGGAGTCAATCAACTGATTGGACAGGCGATGGGCAGCCTGGCGGTCACCGCCGCATCCTTGGGTGTGGGCCTGGCATTGATGTACGCCGTGAAGGCCACCGGAACCCTGCGCGTGTCCCGCGATGGCGAGCTGGAGGGGCTGGATCTGCACGAGCACGGTGGCACCGCCTATCCCGAGCTGGTTGGCGCCATACATGGCGTGGGCCCCGAGCAAAAGGCCGAGGCCCCGCACACCATCGGCCTGATGGCTCCCGCGAAGCCCGCCTACTAGTCGAGAGGTAGCCCTATCGGCAAAAGCCCCGGTGACGTCGCACGTCGCCGGGGCTCTTTGCTGTCCGGTCCCGGAACGCGCACTCACGCACGTGAACCTTCACGCCGGGGCAACGGAGGAGCCAATCAACATGAGGTCTCCTTGCGCGCGGATGATGACGGGCGATCGACAGATCGCGAGCCGGAGGGTCGTGAGCGAGATTCCCCAGGCGCGCGCGATTCTCGAAAGCGACGAGGAAGAGGCGACTCCGCCGGTTTGTTCGAGCATTTCGACCAGAGACAGCTCTGTCGGACTCAGCCATTCATCGCGGTCAAGCACGCGTTCGATCGTCACCCAGTCGCCGTCAACGCGAAAGCCTGGCAACTGCTCACACGCGCTCTCTATCACGCGCCGCCCGGGCCGCTCTCGAAAGCCGTACGATCGCAGAACCGCGGTGAGGAGATCGGAGAGGCTGATGCGGCGCGCGACGGAAAAGACCTTTCCGAGAGCGCGGACCAATCTGTTGGGTCGATCCTTGAACCAGAACCAGCCGGCCTTCTCATCGAGCCACGAGAACCTGGGCAGGGAAGACAGCACGGCGGTTGCGATCCGGTTATCGATGGCATGTCGATGCAGGACCCGCACGTGGCGGACAATCTGCTTCACACTCGCAAGACCCCAGCTCTGCATGGACCGAACGGCGGCNNTGACCGTTCCGCCATGTCTGACCCGCCGAAACGGCAACGCGATGCCACCCGATTCCGCAAGGGCCAAAAAGTTGGACAGCGGCACGCCAGCGCCGTCTGATGCCAGATGGCGCTGGATGATAGCTTCGGCCACAGACTCCCCGATCGGCAGCTGGCGGGTCAGTTCGGTCAGGACCACCTTGATTGTTCGGTCTCCCGGGCGGGCGGCCACAGGAGCGGTTGGGGCGACAGGAGCGGTTGCGGCGACCTCCAGGGACCCGAGAAGATCCACGAGACCGGTCGCCTTGAGCTTGAAGATCTCGAGATACCGGCGAACGGTCCATGGCCCGTCCGATAGCGGGCTCAGCAACGCCCCCGTGAGGTATCTGCGGGTACGCTCCTGAATGGGCGCATGGCGGACGACCAGGGGTGGTGGCGGCAGGACGTGATCCAGCACGTGGGTTGGAAGGCGGTGAAGCCGATCCTGAACCGCCCTGGCTACAAGGGACCTCAGTCGACTCCAAATGCGTTTTTCAAATGTTATCGGCGCCCCGCGGTTCACTTCGCATAGGAGCAGGCGGCCATCGCCACCGAGATCCCGAGGGACCACACCATTGACCACCGACACCAGGAGTCGAGGAACCAGCACATCCTTGCCGTCAGCGCTGGCCCGTTCCATTCCCAAGCAGAATGCACGATCGCACATTGCTAGCAGGTTTCTGACGCACGTATTCCATGTAACTTTGCCCCGCGGGGCGCGCAAAGC
>PMNO01000693.1:6726-7690 GCA_003161835.1 Myxococcales bacterium
ATGGAGTCCTTGACCACGACCTCGACCTGGACCTTGGGTACGAAGTCCACCACGTAGGACGACCCGCGATAGACCTCGGTCTTGCCCCCTGTTCGTCCGAATCCTTTCACTTCGTAGACGGTCATCCCGGTCACACCGATTTCACTCAATCGATCTCGGGTTTCGTCCAGCTTGTGGGGCTTGATGATGGCCTGAATCTTCTTCATGTTCGGCTCTCCACGCGCTTGGTGGCGATCGCGCCCAGGGGCTCGAAGGTCTCGAGCTCGCCGTGACCGCCTCCGCCTTCATCCATGTGATATCCGGCCTCGCCATGATCGGCGTCGTCCAGCCCTTGTTCCTCGGCGTCGATTGCCGGACGCAAGCCCAACAGAGCCTTCAGCGCGAATCCGAGCACCGTCGTCGCGACCACCGACAGCGCCAGGGTGAGTCCCATGGCCTTGAGCTGCTCGATCCACAGCGTCTTGCCGACAATGCCGGCGAGATTGGTGTTGAGGTTCGGGTTCACATCAGGCGTTGCAAAGAAGCCGGTGACCAGCGCTCCCATCGTGCCGCCCACACCGTGGACCCCAAACGTATCCAGCGCATCGTCGTACTTGAAGAAGGCCTTGAGCTTCGTGCAGGCCAAGAACGGCACCACGCCCGCCAGGACTCCGATGCCCACCGCGCCCGACGGAGTGACAAATCCCGCTCCGGGTGTGATCACGACGAGTCCCGCCACCGCGCCCGAACAGAACCCCAGCACCGTTGGCTTGCCCCGGGTCACCCACTCGAGCAGCGGCCACACGGCCGCGCCCACGGCGGTGGCCAGGGTGGTGGTCGTGAATGCGTTGGCGGCGATCCCGTCCGCGGCCACCGCGCTACCGGCGTTGAATCCGTACCAGCCCACCCACAGCATGCCCGTACCGACCATGGTGAGGGTCAAGCTGTGCGGCAGAAAAGCACGCTTGCCGAACCCCGTGCGCTT
>PMNO01000145.1:0-3198 GCA_003161835.1 Myxococcales bacterium
GCGTGGCTCGGCCGCCCCGACACGCGCGGCGATCCGCTGGCGCCGTATCCCTGCTTCTCGTGCTTCGAGCAGGTGTATCCGGTCGAGTGGTTGCCGCCCATGCAACCGATCGCGGGCCACTGGTGGTTGCTCGGGCACAAGCTGAGGGGCGACGACTGGCGGGTGGCCGAGGCCGACGCGCCCTGGAGGCGTTATACGTCGCTGCGGCTCGACATCCGCGCTTCGTACGACGCCGCCGACATCGACTGGTGGCCCCTCGCGGTGTCATCCCGCGCCGGCGGGGGATTGCCCATCGCGCTGCTGGTGTGCGCCTGCTTGCTGGGCGCGGTTCCGGTGCGCCCCTGGGTGCGTGCGATCAGATCGGGGGACCGCTTGACGGGTCGGCCGGCTTTGGCGCCGCCTGATCCGCCCCCTGGGTAACCGCCGGACCTCCTGCGATTGGCAGGACCGAAGTCGCCCAATCCTGCAGACCGCAACTCGCATGTTCGACCCTGATTGAGTCGCTGCGCGTGGTCACTAACTTGCAGGGGGCGGTACCAAGGATCCGCGCCAGATTCATGTTGCCAAGTTTCGGTTCGCCACGGCGTGAGACACCAGCATCTTCCCTCTCCTGCTCGCAGGATTGGGGACCGGGAATGGTGTGCGGATGAGCCGCCCGATCGGGCTCGTCAAGCCAGGGGCAACCCTGTCCGACCGGTTCCTGCTGGTCGAGGAGATCGGGCGCGGCGGCATGTCGACCGTCTACCGGGCGGAGGATCTGAAAAACGGCCGGCAGCCGGTGGTGGTCAAGATCCCGTTGCCGATGTTCGCGAGCGGGGTGGGGGCCTGGTCGATCTTCCAGCAAGAGGCGGAGATCGGGGGCCAACTCGACCACCCCGCCGTGCTGAAGTTCATTCCCCTCGCGGCCGGCGAGCGACGCGGCTTCATCGTGACCGAGCATGTCCCGGGCGAGACCCTGGCCGATCGCTTGCTGCGCGGTCCTCCCCTTCGTGAATCCGAGGCGCTGCGCATAGCAGCTCAGGTTTGCGCCGCCGTCGAGCACGTGCATGGGCGTGGGTTCGTGCACTACGATCTCAAGCCCGGCAACGTCATGCTGTGTCCCGACGGCACGGTCCGGCTCATCGACTTCGGAATGGCGCACGTGGCCCTCACGGACCGCTTCAGGCTCGGGGGCCCGTCCCCGGCCATCGGTTCGTCGGCCTATGTCGCGCCCGAGCAGATCAGGCGCAAGCGCGGTCGCAAGAGCGTCGACGTCTACAGCCTGGGAGCGATCCTCTACGAGATGCTGACCGGACGTCACCCCTTCCCGGGGGACGATCCCTTCGTGATCGCGAGCGCCCGCACGCTCGGCGATCCGACCGCGCCCCGCGCGATCGATCCGGGTATCTCGAGGCAGGCCGAGGAGATCACGCTGCGCGCCCTGCGCCGCGATCCGGCGGCGCGTTACCCCAGCGCCGCCGCGCTGAGGAAGGATCTCGAGCAAGTCGATCAGGTGACGGTCTCGGGTCTGAGCGAGAGCCTGGAACCCGTCACCCGCACCCGCCGGGCGCTGCGGCTGGCGCGGTACGTGACGCTGGTCGGGGTCCTCCCGATCGCCGTCCAGGTGGCCCTCTTCTTCCTGTTGTGGCGTCACCTGGCCGTCCGGCGCTGACCGGTCGCTTCGGCTCGACCTCCGAACGGTGCGGTGAGCAGGCGTTTTGCGCCGGGACGACTTTGGTGCGGTTTTGTGACTGTGATTGTGTTACCTCTTGAGATCCTCTCTTTTCGACTTGAACCGAAGGGACCCCCATGACTTATTTCCCGGATCTCGCGCTGGCCCAGCGCTCTCGTTTGCTGAGACTGGTCCTCCTGACCTTCGTGCCGGCCTTCGTGGTCCTGATGGGCGTGGTCCTGACGGGCGTGGTCCTGACGGGCTGCCAAGATGCGGGCTGGCCCGGTCCCGAAGCGGTCGAGCTGCGCCAGGGGCACCTCTCGGTGGGGCCGGGGCTCGGAAATCTCACCTACACGAGCAGCGAGCTCTTCAAGATGGTGAGCCCGATCGTCGACAACGCCGGCGCGCGCGGCGGACACGGCAACGTCGCCATGGTCAACGGCTACCTGGCCACCATCTACACGACCGATGGGGGCGGCGCCAACGGCAGCTTTGCCTTCTGGGACGTGTCGAACCCCCGCAGCCCCACCAAGGCCTTCGCCTACGATCTGCCGGCCAATTCCAAGCTGCGCGAGGCGCACGGCTGGGGCCTGACCAACGGCTACGCGGGCAAGACGTACATGTTTGGCCAGAGCACCTCGGGGTTTCAGATCTGGGATTGGACCGATCCCGGCGCGGCCTTCCTGGTGCGCGACGTGGTGATCCCGAACGTCGACGCGACCGACTATGGCGGCGTGTGGTGGGTCCACGTTCAGGCGCCCTACGTCTACGTGGCAGGCGGCACCGCCGGCCTCTTCGTGTACAACGCCGCCGATCCCGCCAACACAGCTCCGGTGCTGGTCAAGTCGCTGACCAACGCCCAGCTCGGCATCGCGCGGGTCAACCAGGTGCACGTCGTCGGCAACCTCATGATCGTCAACTACGTCGAGAACGGCTCCGGGATGTCGTTGCTCGACATCAGCGATCCGGCCAATCCCACCGTGAAGTTCACCGATCCCAACAATCCCGCCACGCCCTACAGCACGATGTTCAACGGNNGGAGGCAAGCTGGGCGCCGCCGGAAAGCTCAGCCTCAAGCTGTCGATGTACACCATCAACTTCGATGCGACCGGCCTGCCGAGCGGCATCACCCGCTACGGCGTCGACACCGGGACCGGCCTCTCCGGCGGAGGCTACATGACCTTTCAGGATGGTCTGGTCCTCAGCGGCTTTTCCAACCTGGTCGCCAAGTTCGATCCGCGCACCCTGCCCATCACACAGGTGGGCAGCGGCGCTCCCCCCGCGCCCTACAACGGCGATCTCGACTTTGGCACGACGCTGGGCAACCTGGTCTTCATCGGCAACGATCACGGCGACGGTAGCGCCTTGATGGTGCACCAGCTCGCCCCGGACACCACCGGACCGTCCGTCAATTTCGTCAACCCTCCCGACGGCTCCGTGAGCCGCAACGTGAAGTCGCGCATCGGCCTGACCTTCACCGACGCGGTCGACCTGCGCACGCTGACCACCGCCAACATCCTGGTTCGCCCGGTCGGCGGCACCGCCAT
>PMNO01000145.1:3239-4390 GCA_003161835.1 Myxococcales bacterium
GGGTGCACGGGCACGGGCCTCACCTATTCCTGGCAGCTCGGCGACGGCACCACCACGGCCTTCTCGAGCAGCGCCAGCACGACCCACACCTATGCGGCGGCCGGACACGACAACGTGATCCTGACCGTCAAGGACAGCGCGGGCCTGACCGCCAGCTGGAACCGCCGCCAGACCATCACCTACCCCGTGACCGCCGCCCGCCCCAGCCAGTCCAGCACCATCGTCGTGGACAGCACGCGCGCGCGGATCTCGGTCGTGAACAGCGATGGCAACACGGTCGCCTCGCTCGACGCCGCNNCGGTGGGACGAAATCCGCAGACCTTGGCCCAGCCCACCCCGGGAGGGGATCTGTGGGTGGTCAACCAGGACGACGCCACCATCACCATCCTCGACGGCGGCACGGGCGCGGCCAAGGCCACGGTGGCCCTGCCGGCCTCCTCACAACCTCGCGGAATCGCCTTCAACCCGGCCGGCACGCTGGCCTACGTGACGCTGGAGGCGACCGGACGTCTGGCCCGGATCGATGCGACGACGCGGGCCATCACCGGCAGCGCGGATGTCGGGCCCAAGCCGCGCGGGATCGCCATCTCGCAAGACGGGACCCGGATCCTCGTGACCCGCTTCACCTCGCCCGACAGCGGTGGCGAGGTGCGCGAGGTGAGCAGCAGTACCCTGGGCGTGGTCCGCACCTTCGCGCTGGCGCTCGATACCACGACGGCCAGCTCCGAGTCGGATGGCCCAGGCCTGCCGAACTACCTGCAGTCGGTGACCATCACGCCCGATGGCAGGAGCGCCTGGGTGCCGTCGAAGAAGGACAACATTCGCCGCGGCACGGGCCCGACCAGCGACGGCGTGCCGTTCGCACAGGACTCGCGGTTGCGCACCATGGTGTCCAAGCTGGATCTGGTGGGGAACGCCCTCGATGTCGCGAATCGGCGGGACATCAACGACGCCGATCTGGCCAACGCCGTGGTGTTCAACGCGCTGGGGGACTTTTCCTTCGTGTCGACCCAGGGAGGCAACCGCGTCGAGGTCTACGATGCCTTGAGCCACAACGCGATCGGGTCCATCTATGACACCACCGGGCGCGCTCCGCGCGGCCTGGCCCTGGTGGGCAGCCTCCTGTTCGTCCAGAACTTCATGTCCCGCGA
>PMNO01000500.1 GCA_003161835.1 Myxococcales bacterium
GGCATATCAGGCGATCCTCGCCGACATCGAGAGCCGGGGCGCGACGCTGGTAGCGATCTCGCCCCAGACGCCGGACTACACGGTCTCGACCGTCGACGAGAAAGGTCTCCGCTTCCCGGTGCTCAGCGACGTCGGCAACGGAGTCGCTCGGAAATACGGGCTCGTCTTCGTGCTGTCCGAGTCGCTTCAGGACCTCCAGAAGAAGTTCGGCAACGAGGTTCCGCGCTTCAACGGAGACTCATCCTGGGAGCTCCCCATGCCAGCGACCTTCGTCATCTCGCGAGACGGCGTGATCCGACTCGCCTCTGTGGATTCGGACTACAGGCGCCGGCTGGAACCTGCCGCGATCCTCGCCCAGTTGGCCGGCATCTCCTGACGGCGTCCCGGATCAGCCCGGAACTTTTGCGGCGAGGACATCGACCGATTCGATCCTCGGCGGCTCGGAAAGAAGGTCCGCGGCTTGCGCCATGAGCGCGGCGGCGATCGGCCCCTTNNCGTCTCGGGCTCCTGCTGCGCCAGTGCCAATCCCCCCTTGAGGAACTCCGCGACCGCTGACTCCTTGCCGGGCTTTGCTTCCAAGCGAACCATGAGTCCGACTCGAACCATCGTGGGCCTGCCTTTCAACCTCGCCGTTGAGGTAGGACGACTATAACCGCCCGAGTCGATTCGGCCAGGCGGTTCGTGCGCCAACTGTTGCGCCTCCAGGAATGGTTCCTCTCGTTTTGCGCAAGGATGGAGCGAACGCTCACCCGACAGCGCACGTAGCCCCATCGCCAACAACGGCGAGACTACCTGTACCTCTTCCGCCGTTGGGCAACCTAGGGTCTGTTTTGGGCCAAGGATCGGACTTGGTGACCGTCCGCCACTTTTCGGCAATCACGCTCAGTGTGAGGTCCCCACCCAAAACTGACCCACTCTGAGCCAAGGCGCTACTGCGCCGACATCAATCGAGGAGAACGGATGACCATTGTCTCGCCCTGCCCACGCGGCCCCGGCCGAAAAATCGCGAGTGGTTTGCTCTGCATTGCGTTGGTGGCCTGTAGCGGCACCGCGTCATCGCCGGGACCGGACGCCGGATCGGTCGCGCAAGGCGGTTCGTCGAGCGGTGGCGCCATGACGATGACGCAAGTTGGTTCGTCTTCGAGCAGCGGCGGCAACGTCGGAGCGGGTAGCGGCGGCGGTAGCAGCGGCGGCGGAACAAGCAGCAGCGGCGGCAGCAGTAGCAGTAGCGGCGGCGCCGGCAGCGGCGGCGGCACCAGCAGCGGCGGCGGCACCAGCAGCAGCTCGTCGGGCGGGAATGGTGGCGGCGTCATCACGGGTGGGTCCAGCGGCTCGAGCGGCGGAATGACGATGCACGACGCGGGCGCAAGCGGCGAAGGCGGGGCCGCCGACAGCGCAGGCGGGTCGGGCGACGCAGCTGCTGCCGGCGGCGGTGGTGCAGGCTGCCCCGCTGCCGCGGTGTTCTGCGACGGCTTCGAGAGCGGCACGACGCTGGGATCGGCATGGACGATCGACAATGCGGTCGCCGCAAATACCGTCACCATCGTGTCGACCAAGTCCCACTCGGGCTCGAACTCGGTGCACATGACCTTCGCCCCGGCGGCCGGCACGACGTTCATCGATGAGAAGATGGGCGTTACGGCGAAGGGCACCGTCTGGGGCCGAGTTTGGATGTACCCGAACACGGAAACGGGTAACGGGATCGGCCCCGATCCGCACGTCGTCTACATCGAGGCCGAGCCNNAGATTGCGATCAACGTCGACCCGCCCGACACCGGGCCAATCACCAACATCGTGCTACCCAGGGGCGCGTGGCACTGCTTCGAATGGGAAATCAGCGGCATCGGCGGCACCGGCAGCGTGGCCTTGTACATGGACGGCACGTCGCTGGCCACCGACACCGGGACGGCGATCGCGGCCATCGGGGAAATGCGCATCGGCTACGAGCANNCGCGCCTGGGGTGCAACTAGAGGAGCCCGAATGGCTTTGCGCTTCGCGCAAGGTGCCGAGACGGGCTCCGTGCCTCTGGTCATTTCTTGGCGGTGTTTACCGCCAGTTGAGCGTCGAAGGCTCGCTTGTAGGCGGGCCGCGCCTCGCCGCGGGCGACATAAGCGGCCAGGGTTGGGTATTCGTCCAGAATGCCCGATGGTCTCAACCTGAGCAGTACCGACACCATCAAAAGGTCGCCCGCGCTGAACGCACCATCGAGCCAGTCGGCATCACCCAAGCGAACGGACAGTTGGTTCAGGGGGACGCGAACGCGATCTTTCACCAGAGGAAGGCGCTCCGCACTCCAGGGCTTGTCGCCCTCGAGCAGCCTCGCGTTTGCAAGCTCGAGGATCGGCGGTTCCACCGTGTTGAGCGCGGCAAACATCCAGGTGATCGCGCGCGCCCGAGCATTGGCATCGGCCGGCAGCAATCCCGCATGTCGCTCGGCGATGTGAAACGCGATCGCCCCCGTCTCGAACAGCACGAGCTCGCCTTCCTCATAGGTGGGAATTCGGCCGAAGGGATGAAGCGCCAGATGCGCGGGTTCTTTCATCGCGCGAAACGAAACGAGGCGAACCTCGTAGGGTTGGCTCACCTCCTCGAGCGCCCAGCGAACGCGCGTGTCACGCGCAAGTCCCTTGCCGCCATCGGGCGAGCGCTCAAACGCGGTAATGGTGATGGTCATCGAGAGTCTCCCCCTCGGACGCGTGGTATCGCTTGGTCCACGCCTCGAACACGAGGCGCGCCGGGCCGTTGACGGTTCGCGTGACGACGAGCTCGCGCTCGGACTTCCGTTCCACCGTCGTGGGGTTCTTCATGGGGGTGGGCTCACTTTCTCTTCTTGCGTCCATCGACCTTCTCCTTCCGTT
>PMNO01000600.1 GCA_003161835.1 Myxococcales bacterium
TCATCGCCAGCGGGTTAGCACGCCCACACCCAACTCGTCCAATGTGGGTCCACCGAGCTCGCGACGCTCGGGCACATCGGCACGAAGTGTCCGCGGTCACCGGCCCGTCGCGCGCCTCTCTTCATCTCGCCTGCCCGAGCGATTTCGGATACGTTCCCCGTATGCTGACACCTCGACCCATCGGCCTGCGGCGTGACCGGCGCTACGGGCTCGACGCCACGGTGGCGATTTCGTTGGTCGTGGCCACTTTGGCCGCGGGTCCGTCTTGGTCTCCGCGCGCGGCGGCAGCGCAGGAGAACAAGCCCACCAGCAAGACCAGCGACCCACCAGGCACAAAGTCGTCCCCCAAGCCCCGGGCCGCGAAACGCCAGACCGCCGTCGAAAAAGAAGCGCGGGCGTTCCTGGACGTTGTCGTGCCGCTGCTCATGCCCGTAGCCACCGTTGAAGCAGATGTGGCGTGGACCTCGTCTACCGACGTGACTCCTGAGCACACGGGGGCGCGGATGGGCGCCGATCGAGCCCTGGCGGCGCTGGCGGGGTCGAAGGTCGTCATCGAGCGCTGCAAGGCCTTGCTGGCCCGCGAAAAAGATCTGGATGACTCGACCGCGCGCCAGCTGCGCAGGCTCCTGCTGTCGGCGGCCGAAGCCCCCGGCACCATCCCGGAGGTGGTCACCCGGAGGGTGGAGGCCGAGGCCCGCCAGGCCGCCATCCAGGACGGCTACGCGTTTTGCCTCCAGAGAAAGCCGGGCAGCGGCGCGCTCGGCGCGGGGGCCTGTCTGCGCCCAACGACCGCTAACGATATCGACGCCGTGCTGTTGAAGTCGCGGGATCTCGCGGAACGACAGCGCGTCTGGACGGCGTCCAAGGAAATCGGGCTGCCGCTCAAGGCGGGCCTGATGGATCTGCAAAAGCTGCGCAATCAGGTGGCGCGCGAAATGGGGTATTCCTCCTTCTTCGCCCTCCAGGTGGCCGACTACGGCATGACGGTCAAGGAAATGATGGATCTGCTTGACGCCACGCTGGCAACGACGAAGCCGCTTTACCAAGGACTTCATTGCTGGACCAAGTACACGCTGGCCAAACGATTCAATCGCCCGGTGCCAAAAACCATGCCCGCGCACTGGGTCGGCAATCGCTGGGCGCAGCGCTGGCCGGGCTTGGTCGAGGGCACCAGCCTCGATCAATATTTCAAGGGCTCGAACCCCGAGACCATCGTCAAGAGCGCGGAGGCGTTCTACACGTCGCTGGGATTCCCGCCCCTGCCGGAATCCTTCTGGAAGAAATCCGACCTCTACCCCGTGGCTCCCGGCCAGCCGCGCAAGAAAAACAGTCACGCCTCCGCGTGGCACATCGACCACGAACAGGATGTCCGCTCCCTGATGAGCGTCGAGCCCAACGAACAATGGTTCGGCACGGCCCACCATGAACTGGGTCACGTCTATTACTTCCTGGCCTACAGCCGTCCCGACGTGCCGCCGCTTCTGCGCGAGGGCGCCAACCGTGCCTTTCACGAGGCCATCGGCGAGCTGGCGCGCCTGGCCAGCGAGCAGACGCCCTATCTACACAAGGTCGGGGTGCTACCGGCGAGCGTGAATCCGGACACCAACGCGTGGCTGCTGCAATCGGCGCTGGACGCGATCGTCTTCCTGCCGTTTTCGGCGGGCACGATGTCGCACTTCGAACACGATCTCTACGAAAAGGAATTGGCCCCCGCCGAATGGCAGAAGCGCTGGTGGGACTACGCCGCGCAGTTTCAGGGCGTCACTCCANNAGATCCTGAAGCAGGACGTGCGGGCATGTGACTACTCCGGGCAGAAAGCCGTCGGCGATTTCCTGCGGGGCATCTTGGCGCTGGGCGCAACGCGCGACTGGCGGTCGGTGATCAAGGACGCGACCGGAGCGGACATCTCGCCGCACGCGATGATGTCGTTTTACGCCCCGCTGGTCGATGAGCTGGCCAAACAGAACGCGGGTCGCGATTGCGGCTGGGAAAACTAGTCGCGATAGCCGGGGCGGCTGGGATCGTCGCGCTTGTCGGGGCCACGGCGGCCCGAGGGCTCGGTCCGCGACCGCGCGGCAACCTACGCCCGGTGCCGACCCCGAGGGACGACGTTTTGACCGTCCCGCCGCGCGCCGCGCACGACCGGGGCGAGGGCGAGGGCGGGGCCGGGGTGGGAGCTGGGCCCCCAAACGGAGCCGGGCCCGCGGGGGCAACCCCGGTGGACGCGGTGGCCGAGCGTAAGCAGCGCGGCATCGCGCTCGGCTTGTTCGCCGAGGACGTCGGATTCTCCTACCTGCCGCTCCTGCACGAAATCGCAATGCTCGGCGCCACCCATGTCGCATTGATCGTTCCTCTGTATCAGACCGACGGACGCGCCTCCGATCTCCAGCTCCACACGCGGTTCTCCCCCACCCTGGGACTCATCGCCGACACGGTGAGGGCGGCCCGCCGAGAGCACCTGGAGGTGACCCTGTTCCCCATCGTGCGCCTGGCGCGGCCCGCCCCGGGCGAATGGCGCGGAACGCTGACCCCCACCAACCGCGAGCGCTGGTTTCGCGCGTACGGCGATCTGCTCGGGGATCTGGCCGCGGTAGCGGCACAGACCGGCGCCACGCGGCTGGTGGTCGGCAGCGAGCTGTCCACCCTCGACGGTGATCTCGACCATTGGCGGCCCCTGCTGGAAGGCATCCGCGCGATCTTCCCGGGGCGACTGGTCTACTCGGCGAACTGGGACCACTATCGCGAGGCGCGACTCTTCGATCTGGTGGACGATGACGGCGTGGTGGCCTATTTCAACCTGAGAGAAAGCGAGCGCGCGCCAGCCACCGAGGCCGCTCTTGAAGAAGCCTGGCGACGCCACCGGGACGACCTTTTAAGCTGGCACGCCGGCCGATCGCCGCACCCGTTCTTGTTCACCGAGGTCGGATATCGCTCGCGCGCCGGAAGTACCGCCGCCCCCTGGGACGAGAGCCCCGGAGGCACGCCGGACTTGGATGAACAGCGTCGTGCCTTTTCCGCCTTTCGGCGTACATGGACCCGCACTCCGGCGCTCGACGGCGCCTACGTCTGGAATTGGTACGGCTGGGGTGGCCCCAGCAGCACCGGCTATACGCCCCGCGGAAAACCCGCCGCCGAGGAGATCCGCCGGCTCCTGGAAGATCTGTGAGCCATGCTGGCCCGGGGCAGCGGCGGCTTCAAAGTCCGCCGAAATAGCCGCCAATCGTGGAAGAGACGCCGATGGCGACCGCCTTGTCGGCGCTATTGCCCTGAAACCGGCTGATGAGATCAGCCTCGAAAGACGGACCCGCGCCCAAGAAGAAGTGCGGCACCGGGTGCCACAGGAGCGGTGCGTAGATCTGCAACGCCAGGTAGTTTCCTGAAAAATCCTGTGTTCCCACGCCGCTGTAGGAATAGTGGCCATAGATGAGGCCGCCCCGCACCCACAGCGAGGCCGCGTTCGACAAGAACACGTTGTACCCGCCGCGCGCCCCGAGCAAGAACGTATGCCGGCCGTCGAAGTCCTTGCTGATCCCCAGCAGGCCCCCGACGGAAACGTTTGTCGACACAAAGTAGTCGAGCGCGGGCTGCAACTCGAAGGTGGTGTACGAGTTGTTGGTCTGGCTCTGGTGCAGCACGCTGAACTTCATATCGCCGCTGATCGCTATCTCCCCGTGTTCGNNGCCGGCGGGTTCTCGGGCGTCGTTGCCGCGGGCGGAGCGTCGGCCGCCAGCGACTGACCATCCATCGACAACGACATCGACAAGCACAAAGCCGCGGCCATCGCCGCGACCACCCGAGATCTGATCATTCCGCTCATTGTGATCCTCCTGGTCCAGACGGTGGGGGCATGCCCCGCATTCACTTTAGGGACCCCCGGACCGAAATCAAAAAACCACGCGCCACCCCCGCCCTGGGTCCCCGCGTCGGCCCGAGCCGTCAGCGCGGCATCAGCATGGCCGCCTGAACCACGGCGCCGATGCCGCTGAAGCACGCCGGCGGAATGGTCAGGTCCAGCGTCAATGTTCGACCCTGCGCGTCGCCGGCTGCTCCTCCCAGGAGGGGCATCACCTTCCGCATCGAACCGCTCAGCATCCGCATGCGCGGGTCCCCGCCGACGGCGGCGACCAGGCCCAGCGCTTGCCGCAAATCGAACATGAAAAACAGGGATCGCACACCGACCGCTGCGGCCGCATCACTGGCCATGGCGACGCCCGCCGCTTTTTCAGGCCCACCGGATTCAGCCATCCGAGGCGCACCACCGGCGGCAGCGATGGCGGCCATCCGGGCCTTGGCTCCCGCCCCCGCGGTCATCGCAACGCGATCTCCTCCGACGACCGCCAGGAACACGTCCATTGCGGAGGGGCCCAGCAGCTTGCGGATGGCCGGATCAGCGTGGGCGGGCAGCGTGACCCCCACCGTCGCATGGATCACGCGCGTCTTGCCGACGGTCTCGCGTTTGACCTTCAACACCTTCGCGTTCGCATCCTTGTGGTCCAGCCCATCGTCCTGGGTGGCCGCGCGCAAGACGGCGGCCAGCGCCTGCTTATCGTTCGCCAGGAGCGCGGCCTGAATCCGGGATGCCCCGGCGGCATCCCGCGCGGGCCAAATGATCTCCCAGGACAGCGCCGGCTGTACCCGACCGGTCATCGAAAAATGGCCGTTCAAACCGGCGGCCAACGCGTCGAGCAGGCCCCCCGCCGCCGCGAGCGCCGCCGCTCCGATCTTCCCTGAGTCATTCCCCAACCTCGACCGTACGCGGGCCAGCTGTTCCAGCGTCGAAGCCGCGTACGTGGAGGCCAGCACGACGCCCGCTTCGTCGCTTCCCTGCGCCAGATGCCGGAGCGCGGGATCGACCGAGGTCGTCCCGTTCTCTCGTGCCAAGGCCGCCAGCTTGGAGTCAGCCTTCGGATGCACACGCGCCAGCACCGCGGCGCCGCGCTCCGCGTCCAAATCCAACGCCAGCTCGGCCGTCGCGATGTCGCCCAGATAGTCGACCAGCAGGCGGACCTGACGCGCGCCCTCGGGGCCCAATTTGTTTCCGCCCGCGGCTGCTCTTTCCTCCAACGATTGGCGCAACACATTGAGCGCTGTCTCGAGCGGCGTCCCCGCCGCCCGAGCCATCATTTCGGGATACAGGATCACGGAAATGTCGTCCTTCGTTTCGCGCCGCGCCTCGACCGCCAGGCTGCCCGCACGCACCAGGGCATCGTCCGTGTCGGCAAATACAACCAAGGTTCCGAGCGGCAGGAACCACCCCCGGTCCCCGGCCGCGTTCTCTATCTGAACGGCGTTCCCGCGCCGCGAAATCGTCTTGCCGAGCGCGCCGAAGAGCGCGATCGCGTCACCGGGACTGCGAGCGGCGAAGCTGAACGCCGCCAGGGGACTCGAGCCACGATCGTTGACGACCACCGCTCCCGCGATCGGCGCTCCGATATCCAGGTGCCGGGCCACTTCGGGTGGAAGCCCCGCCTGCGCCAGCAGCATGTCGCGCACCCCCGGTACGTCGAGCGGCAGCGGTGCGGCTTGCTTGACAAGAGCGACTCCACTGGCCAAGGACCGGTCGAGAGACGGCACCACGAACGTCGCCACCAAACCCGCCCGTGCCACGTCCGCCGGCACCAGGGCCAGGGGCGGAGGCGCGGGCGGCGCAGACGTCTTGGCGGCAACAACCGCCGCCGTGCGCGGCGCGGCGGCGGGCTGCGCGCAGGATAACGCCGCAGCGGCCACCACCCAGAACCCCATCCAGAGCGAAAGCGACGCCCGAGAATTCACGGAAATCATGATCGGTCGATAAGACATCGACGCAGAATACTTCGCGCGCCAGCGAACGTGAAACGCGATGTCACACGGCGGGCGGCCTTCGTGCGTGGGGTCGCGAAGTTGCTAAGGCGCTGCGTCGTTTGCTAGCGTCCCCGCGTCGATGGTGACGAATATTGGGGCGCGAAGGACCCGGGTGCGCAAGTTCCGGGTCCACAAGTTTGGTGTCCAGAAGACGGGCGCACGGTGGACCGCCGTTGGTGCGTTGTCGTTTTTCTGTTTGCTCTGGGCTTGTTCGACGTCGTCCCCCCGCGACAAGAATTGGGACAGCGGCATCGGACGAGATTTCGATGCGCCCGGTTCGGGTGGAGCGGCCACCGCGAGCACGGGCGGCGGCGGTGCAGCGAACACAGGAGGCGGCGGTGGCGGAGCGGGTGGTGATTCCTCGACGCCCGGAAGCGCTGGAGGCGCGTCCGCCGGCGGTGACAACCTGGCGGGCAGCTCCGCCGCCGGCACGGGGGGCACGACGGCAACCGCGGCCACGGATGGGATGGGCGGAACCGGCGGGACGCAATAGTCGCGCTCTGCCGAAACAATGGACGGCAGGCCCGCGACCGCTCAAGATACGTTCGATTTTGACGATAGCCGTCGATGGAGATGCCCAGTAAGTGGGCGGAGGCACACCTTAATGCAGGTTGTTTGTGGGAATTGTCAGCTTAGTTTTCAAGCACCCGATGGGGCCGCTGGATTGGTTTGCCCCATCTGCCGCAGTCCCTTGCGCGCGCCCGATGCGCCAATCGAAACGGCCAACGGAGCGGCGCACCAGATCGTGGAATGGAGTGGTGGCACCCTTGATGATCTGGTGTCCCTGCTGAGTGGGCCTGCGTGGTCCGCGCGCGTAGAGGTCTTTGCCGCTGGCGCCAGCAACCCAATTGGAGAGGTTCACGTGATTGCGGGGGGGGTGTCCGACGCCATCTTCGAGGGAAAATCTACCCACGAAGCGCTCGACAACTTGCGCGCCGTCAAGAGCACGCGATTTCGGGTCGAGCCCCGATTGCCGAATCCCAGCGACGGTGACCTGACGTTCCCGGGCCCCGAGCAGGGCAAGCTGGAAGAGCGACCCTTGGCCCATCTGATGCGTTACTGCGAGGACTACGTGCTGACCTCGGGCATCGAGGTCTGGCGTGGCAGCGAGAACGCCAAGGTCGACTACCGTCGGGGTGACATCGTCGGCGTCACCGTCGGGGGAATAGACGCGCCCGAGCGGCTGGCCGAGGTCATGAAATGGTCCTCGGGCAGCTACCGCCTGATCGTTCCCAGGCTGACCCTGCCCGCGACCGCCCCCAAGGCGGCGGCACCCGCCGCGGTCGTGGCGCCCCGGTCCGCGGCCGCCGCGGCGAGCAAGACCATTTTCGGGATGCCTGCCCTCGATCCGACCGCTCTTGCGGCCGCGACCGACAAGGCGAAGGCCGCACCGGCACAAGCCCAGCCCAAGGGAACCGCCGCTGCTTCCGCACCGAGCGGACCACGACCGATTGCCGCCACACCGGCGGCACCTNNTCCCGGCCAGCGTCGAGCCTGCCGCGGCTCCCGCCGCCCCGCCCGCCAAGGCCGGGCGTCCTACTGCCCCCGCATCCGGCCGAGCGGCGCCGCCCAACGCGGCGGCACCGACGAGCGCCGCCGCCGAAACAGATCGAACGATTCCCACCAAGACCCCCAAACCCAGGCCCAACGAAACGCCGGTTTGGACCTACGTCGGCGTGGGCTTCATTTTCGGCCTCGCCCTCCTGGGTGTCTACAGACTGGTCATCGTCCTCGCNNATCACGCCCAACCAGGTGACCCTGACGACGTTGCTGGTGTTCGCGGTGGCTGCGGGGATCATCGCCCTTGTACCGGGATGGACCGCTCTGCTGGTGGGCGTCGGAATCCTGGAGTTCGCCTACGTGCTCGATTGCGTCGATGGTCAGTTGGCCCGCCTGCGCGGAACCTCCACGCCGATCGGCGCGCATCTTGATTTCTTGATGGACGAGCTGAAGGCGTTTCTGCTAGTGGCGTCGGTCGGAGTTCGCCTCTGGCGCTCGGACGGCCAGCCGCGGTGGTTACTGGAGGCGCTGGTTGCTCTCGTGGCGGTGGCCTCCGCCATCAGCTTGACAACTTTCGTGCGCCGTCCCGAATACGCTGCGGCCACCGGCGCCGCGGTCAACGGCGGCACCGGAGACTACGGTGCCGGATTCGCGAGCGGTGCCGTCGAGGGCGGATGGAATGCGAAGCGCGCGATCGAGGCGTTGGGGAGCTTCATCGTTCACTATCCCAGTCACATAGTGTTCGTGGCGCTGGCCAATCGGATCGANNGCGGCGCACGTGGGACGCTCCCTGCTGGCGATCGCTTCCAGACTCGGTCGGAGAACGGCATGAAAGCAATCATCGTGGCCGCTGGCAGGGGCAGGCGCCTGGGCCCCGAGACCGCGGAAATTCCCAAGTGCATGGTCGAGGTCGGGGGCCGCCCCATCCTGCATCGACAGCTAGAAGCGCTCGGTGCCGCCGGGGTCACCGATTTCGTCGTGGTGCGGGGTTACCTCGGGCATCGGATCGTCGCCCCCGGCTTTCCGGTNNTCGTATTCCGATATCGTCTTCGCGCCCGCCTATGCGCGACAGGTCGCGCAATCCCCCGGTGACGTCGCCCTGGTTATCGACCGCCAGTGGCGCGAAACCTATGTGGGCCGCCTGCAACACCCAATCTCCGAAGCCGAGTTGGCGTCCGTCAAGCAGACCGACGCCGGTCCGGTGGTCGATCGGGTGGGCAAGACCGTGGTCTCCGCCGACGACGCGGTCGGCGAATTCATCGGATTGGCCAAATTCAGCCCATCGGGGGGCACCGCCCTGAAGAGAGTCTGGACCGAAGCCCTCGCGCAAGGCCTCGGACTGGAGCAACCGTTTGGCCGAGCGCCTCGTCTGCGTCAAGCCTATCTGTCGGACGCGTTGAACGCGCTGGCTGATCGAGGCACCCCACTTGCGCCGGTGTTCGTCGACGGCCGCTGGCGCGAGATCGATACCGAGGAGGATCTCGCGCGCGCGCACCTCGCCGTCGAAGGGTGGCACCGATGACTTCCCCCTCTGGTTACGTCACACTATGAAATTGAACGCGAACGCGAAATGACCCCGTGGACATGACCCATCCCAAAGATCCCACCCATTGGCTTTACAGACTGTCGGCGGCGGAATGGTTGGAGTCCGCCGAGACCGAGTTGCGCCATTGCGCCGATACGTTGCGGCGGCGCGCTTTCCGCCCGGGTGTCACCCACGCCCGGCGCGCGGCGGGCATGGCCTGGAACGCGGTCCTGACGGAATCGTTCGACGTACGCTACGGGCGCAGCTACATGGAGCACGTGACCGCGCTGGCCAAGGATGATCGTGCGCCCGACGACGCCCGCCTGGCGGCACAATATCTCCGCGACACTCCGCCTGCGCCTCCGGAACTGGTCACTCTCGGCAAGCCGGACCTGGGTCCGCTCGACGCCGCGCGGGTGCTGGTCGACTACGCCAAGGCTCGTGCCCTCAGGACAAACTGAAGGGATAGCTCAGGATCTGGCTGGAATTCGAGGGTGGAAAGCGTATCCCCCCAACCACGCCCCTGAGACAGCCGTAGAGCCCACCCTTCATCAAGATCGCGGGCGCCTCCACCCTCACGCCGCGCACGGTTCCTGCTCGTTGGATGCGAAACTTCACCGTGACCCGGCCCGGCACATAGGTCTCCTCGTCCGGCCGGGCGCGGGAAATACAGTTCAGAATATCGTCTTGCCGCGCCCGAAACCGGTCGTCGATCTCATCTTGCGATAGCTCATGACTCCCGCTGTCGTCCGACATGTCGAGCCGCTGCACATCGGGGCGCGACAGATCCTCGCCTTGCGACACGAGCTTCAAATCCGCGACGCCGAGCTTGATCGGTTCGGGCTCGTTCTCCAGCGGAGGCCCGTCGTCGCGTCCCCGATCACGCCCCCTGTCACCGCCGGGAGGGCTCGTCGCCACTCGCATCAGCCGAGCCCCGCGCCGGCGGCGTTTCTTCTCCTTGCTCGGCTTCGCCAGCGTTCCTCCGTCCGCGGCCCCGACGACCGGCGCCGGGCCCGCGGCAAGGCGCTGTTTCCAGTACAGGTACCCGGCGAACGCCAAGGCGGCGACCACCAGGCCAAGCGCGAAACCTTTCATCGCCGCTACCCTACCCGGAATGCGCCCCTCCGAGGATCATCGTCGTTTCATTGCCCCGGACCCATTTCCCCGGACAAACCAGTCTCCGCTGGGGGCAGGCATTTGCTCCCGCCTTGACCTGCCTGTCGCCCCGGCACTATGGTTACTCCGAAACGCGTCCCAGACGGTCAAGGACCATAGGCCCTGTTGCGCGGACGATTCACGTTGTACATTCGCCCCGTATCGGGGTCGATCCCACGGAAACACCAAAGGAGAGCACGAAACTCATGAAGAAGGCTGATCTGGTTGACCTCGTAGCGCAGCAGCGCGGACTGCCCCGACCGCAGGTCGAGGCGACAATCGATTCGTTGATAGACGCCGTGGCCGAAGGATTGGCGAAGGGCGAGCGAATCGATCTCCGGGGTTTCGGCGCTTTCGCGGTACGCGAATCGGCGGCCCGTTCTGGTCGCAATCCGCAGACCGGCGAGACGATCCAAATCGCCGCCCGCCGTGTGCCGACCTTCAAGGCAGGCAAAGAGCTGCGGGACCGCGTCAACAATCGGCCCAGCACCTGATCCAATCGACGCAGGATTCACGTTAGATGGGTACGCGCCTTTTCATCGGCAACCTCTCCTACAACGTCAACGAGCAGGAACTTCGGGACGCCTTCTCGTCCGAGGGTGTTGAGGTACGCAGTGTTCGAGTCTCGCTGGACCGGGAAACCGGGCGCCCGCGAGGTTTCGCCTTCGTCGAGACAGCCACCGACGAGGGCACCAAGGCCGCCATCGAAAAACTGTCGGGCCGCATCCTTCAAGGGCGGCCGATCGTCGTGGAGGAGGCGCAGGCCCGGCCCCCCGGAGGAGGACCGGGTGGTCCGCGCCCCAGTGGTCCAGGAGGTCCCCCGCGTTCAGGCGGCTTTGGCGGTGGGCCCGGTGGCCCCCCACGGCCGGACGGTTTTGGCGGCGGCCCGGGTGGGGCCCCGCGTCCGGGTGGCTTTGGCGGCGGACCCGGTGGTCCCCCGCGCCCGGGTGGCTTTGGCGGCGGACCTGGTGGTCCCCCGCGCCCAGGTGGCTTTGGAGGACCGCCGCGTGCGTTCGGTCCTCCTCCCCCCGCCGGCCCCGCGCCTCCAGCGGGCGAACGCCGCCGCGACCGGCCCGAGAAGAAGAAATCCACCCGCCCGAAACCCGAAGAGCAAGAACGGGGTAACTGGCGCTGGGACGGGGGCGTCGACGAAGACTAGCGCTGCCGCCGCGGTAGTGACCGCGAGCGCGCCTCTGTTCCCTTCCTCCTCCGACGCCGCCGCCGAACTGCAGGACCAAGACGACGACGGCGAAGACGATACCGTCATTCGTCTGCGCATCGTCGTCCCGCGAGAATGCGACGGCTGGCGCCTGGACCATTTTCTGAAACGCAGAATCGGGCGGCTTTCGCGCACCCGCATTCAGCAAATCATCGCCACCCAGATCAAGCTCGGTGGCCGTCGCGCGCGCCCTTCCACCCCGGTCCATCAGGGTGAGACGGTCTTCCTGGAGCGCCCCGCGCCCGTCGAGCCGGATGTTCCGCGAACGTTTGATGTGCTCTACGAGGACGATGCCGTTCTGGTCATCGACAAGCCGGCAGGGTTGCCGATGCACACCTCCGCGAAGTTCTGGCGAAACACGTTGGTGGCGGTTCTCCGGGAGCGATACCCGGCCCAGCACACCGAGATCTGTCACCGCATCGACCGAGAAACTTCAGGCGTCATGTTGATCGCCCGCACTGCCGCCGCGGGCTCCCTGTTGAAAAGCGCCTTCGCCCAGCGTCGGATCTCCAAGCGATATCTGGCGCTGGTCAAGGGATGCCCCCCCGACCATGGCGTGATCGATCAGCCCATCAAGCTGCTGGAAACGCCCACCCATCTGATGATGGGCCCCGCCGACGATGGCCTGCCGGCGATCACGCGCTTTGAGGTGGTGAAGCGTTTCACCGCCCACGCGCTGGTGGCCGCGTCCCCGGAAACCGGCCGCCAGCATCAAATTCGCGTCCACCTCGCGGCACTCGGCTTTCCGCTGGTGGGCGACAAGCTGTACGGCGCCGGGGAAGAGTATTTCATGGCAGCGTGCGATACCGGCATTTCAGCCGAGCTTCTGGCGCGCTTCGATGGCCTTGCACGACACGCTTTGCACGCCGAGCGGCTCACGTTCCCCCACCCTGTCTCGGGAAAGGCCGTCACGGTCACGAGCCCCTTGCCAGACGACCTGACGGCCTATATGGGCGCCTTGACGTAGGCGTGGAGGGTCGGCGGCGCCGCCGGCACGATCGCCGCCTTAAGCTTTCGGGGCGAGTTCCGCTTCGGCGATCCGCTTGACCATCGCGGGTTCGAACCGGCCCTTGTTCGCCTTCATGATCTCGCCCACGAGGCGACCGATCTGCTTGGGATCCGTCATGCCCAGGCGCGCGATACCTTCCAACACCGCCACCCGAACCTCGTCTTCGCCAGCTGCCTGGGGCAGAAAACGCCCGCAGAGTTCGATCTCGAAGTCTATCTGCGGAAGTGCCGCCGCGCCCCGGTCCCCCACCGCGACGTACTCCTCGCGCGTCTTTCGCAGTTGCTTTTGATAGGAGGCAATCACGTCCAGCCACAAAGCGTCATCAAGCGGGCCCTTGAATCCGGCGGCGGTCCGCCGTTCCATGTGCTTGGTCTTGATCAT
>PMNO01000633.1:0-121 GCA_003161835.1 Myxococcales bacterium
GCAACGCCGGTGTAGTCGCGTCGGGGCCGGGCCCGCGCGGAGGCAGCGCGTGACCCTTGTCCGCGCCCCCCTTGGAGAAGTCTGCTCCCCGCGAGGCGAGCTTCCGATCGAAGTCGAGCTT
>PMNO01000633.1:175-3738 GCA_003161835.1 Myxococcales bacterium
CCCCGCTTTCGGACCGCCGGCTACCGGCCCGCCAGCCTCAGGGCCCGCCAGTTCTGGGCCGCCGGTGACAGGACCGCGAGAAGTGGGACCGCCCCGCGGAGGTTCGCTCGAGGGCTGGACCGCATTGGCGCGCGCCGCGGACAGGAGTAGCAGGCTCGCTATTAGTGACATTGTGATGCGTTTCATGGATCTTGGCTCCTTGGGTTCGGGAGGGAACCACTTGTCCACCGAGGACACGCCAGACCCGACGTAAGAGGTATGTCACGTTCCTGAACGTCAAAAAGAATTGACCGACGCGAAGGTGTTTCGCGTGCCTCGGTTTGCCTCCCGGACCGGTCATAGCGATCCGATGGTTCGCTCGAAGCGAAGGTCAGTGCTTTCAAAGGCCGTTCTTCGCCACCAAGAATGTGGCCGACAATGAATGTAACGTCAGCCCCAGCGTGACGACTCCTCAGGTGATCAACGCTTCGCGCGCCGCTTGCCGCGAGGCTCGCTCGCCCGCGCATAGGCGGCCTCCAAGGCCGCGATGAAGGTCGGCTCGTCGATCTTCTTGAGATCGCAACAGGTCGCGCCCATCCGGCCCCAGCCGCCGGAAACTGGCGCCAAGGCGTGAGGCGCCATTTCGCAGAACATCTCTTGCTGGAGCGGGTCGAACATGAAATTCACGTCGCCGCCGTCGTCGCCGAGCGTGGCGAAGATCCGGCGCGGCGTCCTGAAGGCCGTTCGATCGAAGTGGGGCGCTTCGCTGACGTTGTCGAAGCCGATGAGCAGCTTGCGCGCGCGTGCCGCCGAGACAGCCACGGCCGAACCTTACACCGGGAAACCTCCACCGTCGCTCACTCCCGATCGCAGCCAAGTGTTCTACCCTCCTCCGCGATGGCGCCCGAACGCGAGGCGTTCCGTCATAGAACTCCAAGAAACCCAGGTCATCGTGAGCGCCCGATAGCGGCCATCTCGCCCAGCCTTGATTGTCCTTCCACAGATGAGGGTTGTTCGGCAAACTGGACGCTATGCTCGGGAGGATCATTGTGTTCGCTAGTTTGTGCGGGCTTGGGTGCGCCGCGGATCCGCCCGAAGATCCCGCCGTGGTCTGGTGCGGAGCCGTGTGCGTGGCCCAGAAGCGTTGTGGGGACACGCGGTCTTTCGAGCAGTGTCGAGTTGACTGCATGACAGTTCGACCCGGGCTCGCCAACTACAGCGCGAACGGCGCTAGAGCCGGGGCGCCTTGTCTCGAAAAGCTCACCTGCTCGGTCTTCGGCGACGACGTCGCGTCAAAAGCGGAGCTCGATGTCTGCTGGAAACAGGCACAACTGGTCGTCGAGGTGACGCCCCAGGTCCGTTCCTTCTGCGCGGACTATGCGCGCGTCTGGTTCGAATGCGGCTATTCGTTGCCCATCGATGTATGCGAACGGCGGTACGCGATGTGGGCAGCGTCGGTTGTCGACAAGCTGACGTTGTGCGTGGCTGAGCCCACCTGCGACGCGCTTCACGCTTGCGACACCGTGGTGTTCGCCAACCTATGAAGACGGCGTCAAAAATATTTCTGCTCTGTGTCGCTTCCGTGGCTGGCTGTGGCGACGCCGCCTCGATTGGCGATCCGCCGCTGCACCCCGTGCCCGGATGCGAGGCAATCAATCCCGCGCCTTGTGACGTGCGAACGGCGCCGTGCCAGACGCGCCTGCTTTCTCTCGCGGCGTGTTTGCGCGGCGATCAGCCCGGCACGCTGCCCCCCATCACGGTCATGACCGAGTCTGCCTACGCTGCTTATATGAATGACCTCGTCGCCACGCGGAAGCCCTCGCCACATATCGCCGCGTGGGAAAGCGCTTTCGCCCTGATCCGTCTGGTGCAACCTGGAGCGTTCAGTCCCGCTACCACGGTGGCCGAGTCCGTCGCGTTCATATGGGGCCAGTATCGCCAAGATACGAAGGACATCCTGATCATCGACCACGGCGATCTATTTAACGACCAGTCGGCAAGCCCCGTCCTCTTACACGAGTTTGTCCACGTGCTCCAAGATCGGTCGGTCGATCTAACGGCGTTCTGGGAGGCACACTCCACCTCCGATGATTCTTGGTTGGCTGCCGACGCGATCGTGGAGGGGGAGGCGCGCTTGCACGAGACGCGTTACCGCGCCTCCGCGGACGGCCTCGATCCGGCAGTGGTCGACTGGACACGACGCTTTGCAGAAACGGTGCGGAATGCAGAAACGTTCGTGCTCATGCAGCCGTCGCCCTATTCGGCCACCCGGCGCGCGTTTCCCTACGAGTGGGGAGCGCGGTACATGCATTTCAGCTGGCAGGCCGGTGGTTCGACTTCGGTGAGCCAGCGATTCGCTTCACCCCCGACGACCAGTCGCACGTTGATGGCCAGCGTGGACAGCGCTCTCGACCCGGAAGCAGCGCCCGGCGTCGTCACGACGGTGACCGCTCCACCGGAATGGACACCTCTTGCGGATACCACCCTCGGAGCGTGGGGAACGTTCCTCATGCTGGCGAAGAACACGAGCGATGTTGATCGCGCGCGGGCCCTGGCGCTGGGTTGGCGCGCGGATCGATTTTCGATCTACGGGGACGCTGCCTCGGCCACGGCCCTCGTCTGGCGAATCGAGTTCAGCGACGCGGCGACGGCCCAAGCCGCCGCGTCCATCGCGTTGATGGGGCTCGGCGCCAGCAGCGTTCGGCAGTTCGGATCCAGCATGATCATCGCCAGGACCGACGGCGCTCAGGCGCTCGACTGGGCATTTTCTCCCTAGTCTCGGCTCTGGCGGGATATCTCGAGGCCATCTAGCGACTACCGGTAGTCCGGCACGAGCGGCCGTAGGCTCGCAACGTGGAACGTACTTCGCGCGTCGTGCACACTCTGATGAAACGCAATTCTCGGGTTCCGATGGATTTCGCCGCAGACACGATCGTAAATTCTCGGACGAGAGTCGTACCTCTGACAGTCGTCGCAGCCTGTCGTGATGGACGGACGCACGCGTCTGGGGCATTCTGATGACGGTGAAGATAGAGCGTGTCATCCGCAGCGCCAATCTCGGGGAAAGTGAGAGGTTCGATCGCGAAGATATCGAGCGCACCACGCCGGAAGAACGTCTCGCCGTCGTCGAAAGGCTCCGCGGGGAGTGGTTCGGCGACCTTGCGCCTGAACGACGACTGGAGCGAATTCTTAGGTGCACTGATCTCGTCGGGAACCCGGTTTCTTTTGATCGGGGGACACGCGATCGCGATCCACGCCGAGCCTCGATTCACCGAGGATCTGGACGTGTTCGTGGCTCCCGATCGAAAGAACGCGCGCAAGCTGCGCGCCGCGCTGGTTGACTTCGGATTTGGCGATCTGGATCTGATTGACGTCATCCTCCTAAAGAAGCACCGACCGGCGCGGAACCGATGAATCCGGTCGATCGTCAAGATCGGATGGTGTGGAAACAACTCGCTCATGCGGATCAGGCATGGCGACGTATGCGCGGGAGGCGAGGTAGGGCCACGACGGCCTTGCCTACAGTCACAGTCTAGCCCGGGCTGGACCCCGGGGAGGCCGTCCTTTGCGGATGATCGACGCAG
>PMNO01000177.1 GCA_003161835.1 Myxococcales bacterium
AAGGCCCGAAATAGCGGGCGGGAAGGCCGGCCGCCCGCTCGGCGAGCGCACCTAGGAAACAGGCATGATTGAACGGACCGGCCGCGGTGCCCCAGGCACTGGCGGCCGGTCTTGCGTCCGCGTGAGGGGGTGGCCATTTGACCCGCCGGGACGGGCGGAATATGTAGCTGACCTCCGCATGCGACCGATCCTGGTTCAGATCCCGTCCAAGCTCCTGTTCTTTGTCGCGCTGGCGTTGGCCGCGGTGTTGTTCGTGCGCGACCTGGTCAACCGACAGAGGGTGCCCGGATCCAGGCTGGGCGCCAATCCGCTGCTGCTGGTCGCCGCGGCCCTCGCGATCGTCAAGTTCCGATCACCCACCGACAGCTTCATCCCCGAAACAGGCACGTTTTCACAGCCCTGGCTGCCGGTTCCCATTTACGCCTACGGCGTGATGCTGGGAACGTCGATGATCGTGGGCTGGTTCCTGGCGATGCGCAACGCGAAGCAAGACGGCCTCTCTACCGAGGCGGCGGGCGCCATTTACATGTGGAGCGCGGTCTACTCGATCGTGGGCGCGCGTCTGCTGTACGTGGTGACGGACTTGATGATTCACGGGAACACCTCGGCGTTCTTCCGCGATCCCGTCGAGATTGTCAGGGTGAACAACGGGGGCCTGGTCGCGTACGGCGGGATGATCGGCGGTTTTTTCGCCAGCTGGTATGGGTGCCACACCCGAAAAATTCCTCTGCTGCAGTGGGTTGACGTCGGATCGCCGTCGGTGGTGCTCGGGACGGGAATCACGCGCATGGGATGCTTCTTGTTTGGGTGTGATTTTGGCCGCCGCTCCGATTTGCCCTGGGCGGTATCTTTTCCCAAGGGCAGCCCGGCCTGGCACCGGCACCTGGCTGAGTACGGGCTCTCCGCCGACGCGACGCGATCGTTCCCCGTGCATCCGACCCAGCTCTACGAGTTGCTGGCGGGGTTTTTCTTGTTTGCGCTCTTGATGTACCTGCGGCGGGTGCGTCGNNGAGGTGCTGCGCGACGATGACGATCGCGCCAACGTAGGCCCCCTGTCCACGTCGCAGTTCATCGGCTTGGTATCGGTGGTCCTGGGAACGGCGCTGCTGGTTCAATTGATCAGGCGCTACCGGCGCGATCCCGTGGGGTCACGCCTGTGGGAGCGGCCCATGGCTGTGGCGGCGGCCGGTACCGGCTCCGCGTCGGGAGCGGTGGGCTTGGCCGGGGCGGGGATGGGCGGAGCGGGCCGCCCGCCCCGAAAGCACAAAAAGCGGCGGTGAGTCCGGTGCGCATCGGTGGTATAAGCCTGGTTTTCAGACGCAAACAGGAGGATCGATGAGCCTCAAGAGGAGCAACTCGGGTGGGAGGAGCTTCGGGGGGGGCGGTGGTGACGCGGGCGGGAAGGTCGATCGGCAAGAGCTGTTCGACGAGCTCAAACGCCTATCCGCCACGGGTGGTGCGTTCACGCCCGTGGATATCGCGCTGGCGATTGGCGCCGGCGAACCGCTGGTGTCGAAGGCTCTGCTGGGGTTGGCCGCCGAGGGGTATCTGGATCGGGTCGAGGGCGGTCAATACCGCGCGACGCCCATGGTGGAAATGAGCCAGGCGGAATTCGTGAAGTCATACGCGCGGGCGTCGAAGGTGGATTCCACGCGGCAGCGTGACCTTTCCGAGATCGGCCGCCTCAAACAGAACAACGATGTCATGAGGCAGCGCTTGCTGGCCGCCATCGCCGAGCGGGATCACTACCTCGGCATGCTGAAGGCGCGCGGCATCGATCCGGGGCCCCCTCCGCCGCTCGCGTCCTCCCCGACAGCATCCCCAGCGGCTGGCGGCGGCGATGCTCCCGCGCCCGGCCCAGCGGGCTTGGCGGTGCCTTCGCCGGAATCCGAGCACGCACCGTCTGGCCCCGGCGACCCCGGACCGGCCATCTCCTGATCTTTCGCGAATTTCGGGTTACCATCGTCGCGTGGGCGTTGATGACGAATCGCGGGCNNTGTCGGACGACGGTATTTCGCGCGAGCACGCGGCCATCGAGTTACTCGATGACCAGGTGATCCTTCACGATCTCGGGTCCACCAACGGCACGTTCTGCAATGGCGTGCGCATCACCAGCCGTCCGTTGGCCGACGGCGACAAGATCATGATCGGATCCACGACGATCCTGAAATTCACGTATCACGATCACCTGGACGAGGCCTTTCAGCAGCAGATGTACGAGTCGGCCCTGCGCGACGGTCTGACCAAGGTATTCAACCGCAAGCACTTCAACGATCTGCTGGCCAAGGAGTTTGCGTTTGCGTCCCGCCATGCGGCCCTCCTTGCGTTGTTGTTCATCGATCTCGATTTCTTCAAGCGGGTCAACGATACCTTCGGCCACCCCGCGGGGGACTACGTTCTGGCTGAAGTTTCCGGGGTACTGGCGGCCGTGATTCGTTCCGAGGACGTGCTGGCGCGCTTCGGCGGCGAAGAGTTTTGCGTGCTGTCACGGGGAACGGATCGCGCCGGTGCGGTGGAGATGGCGGAACGGCTGCGCCAGGAGATCGCGGAGCGCCGGTACGTTTACGGCGGCAAGATCATTCCCGTGACCATCAGCGTGGGAATCGCCTTGATGCCCGATCCGACCATCACGCAACCGGAGGCGTTGCTGGCGGCGGCGGACAAAGCTCTGTACGAAGCCAAACGGGCGGGACGCAACCGGGTCGTGGTCGTCTCCGGGGGCAAGCCNNAGCGCGAGGACGGCGGCCACCAGCATCCCAATCGCTCCCGCGAAGTACGGAGCCCCCGGTGCGATGGCCTGATACAACAGGCCTCCCGCCGCGGGACCGAGCACGCGACCGAGCGCGGACAGAGACTGCAGGGATCCCAACATCAGGCCCTGTTCTTCGGGCCCGGCGCGACGCGATACGTACGACGACACGCTGGGAGAAACCAGGCCACTGCCGGCTGCTATCAGGACGCACGCCGCGGCCAGGGCCGCACGCGGCGCCGCGGTGAAACGCGGTGAAATTCCGAGCTGCGCGAAACCGACGGTCTGGATGAGAAGGCCAGCGATGAGCAGGCGCACTTCGCCATATCTGCGCGTCAGACGTCCGATCAGCCCGCCTTGCACGATGGCGGCGCAGACTCCCACCAGGCCGAGGAACCCGCCGGNNCCCAGGAACCCGCCGGTCTGAGCCACCGACAGCGAAAAAGCATCGTCGGTGAACAATCGAAAGGTTTGTTCCATGCCCGCGAACCAGAACACCAGCAAGAAATTGATGCCGAGCGCGCGCCCAATATCCGGGTGCCCCAGAGCGTGGCGCGTGCCCGCGAAATCGATGGGAGAGCGGCGGTGTCCCGTCGCCTGCCCGCGTCGTTCGGGCGGCAGGGATTCGGGCANNACGCGTGCCAGCATTCCACCGACGAAGGGACCGAAGATGAAACCCAAACCGAACGCCATCCCGATGAGGCCCATGCCCCGCGCCCGCCCCTCGGGAGGCGTCACGTCGGCGATATACGCCTGCGCGACCGCGATGTTGGCGGTGGCCATGCCGCTCCACAGGCGCGCCGCGAACAGCAGGGTCAGGGTGTTCGCGAACCCCAGGAACACCATGCCGGCGGCCGTCGCGGCGATACTGGCCAGCAGGACCGGTCGCCGACCAACGCGGTCGGACAGGCGCCCCCACAGGGGAACCAGCAAGAACTGCATCAGGGAATAGACAGCGCCGGTCAACGCGGCCACCAGGTCGCTGGCACCCAGCTGGCGCGCAAACCCGGGGAGGAACGGGATCACCAGGCCGAATCCAAGGAGATCCAGGAACACCGTCAGAAATATCGTACCGAGCGACGCCCTGCGCATGAAGAGGGCACACGATAGTACAGCCGGGGGGGCGGCCGCCTGTCCAAAAGACGCGGCCGCGCAAATCGCGACCGTTCGCGCGAATGGCAAGGCGAGCGGGTTGCCCGGCGGCCTGGTCGGGCATACTTCGGGCATACTAAGGTGTGGTCTTGCGAAACCAGCCTCCCACGGGTCCCCAGGCGGCGCGGTCGCTACGCCGACTGGCCGAGCAGGCCTTGTCTCGGACCAGCGGCGCGCCTCTGATCGAGCACAATCGCGTTCGGATCTTGGAGGACGCCGATGGCAACTACCCCGCATGGTTGTTGGCGATTCGTACCGCCAAGAGATACGTGCATCTGGAGAACTACATCTTCGAGGATGACGAGGTGGGGCAGGAATTCGCGGAGGCGCTGACGGTGAAGGCCCGCGAAGGGGTGGAGGTGCGCGTGATTCGGGATTGGCTGGGGAGCCGGCGCGGGGCTTCACGATCGTTCTGGCGACAGATGGCCGCGGCGGGGGTGCACGTTCGCTGTTTCAACCCGCCGCGCCTGGACAGCCCGGTCGGATGGATCACGCGTGACCATCGCAAGATGGTGGCGATCGATGGGCGAATCGCGTTCGTGACCGGCCTGTGCATCAGCAAGCGCTGGAAAGGTGATCCGGCCCACGGCGTGGCACCGTGGCGGGATACGGGCGTGGAGATTTGCGGTCCGGCGGTGGCAGATGTTCACGCCGCCTTCGGGCAGATCTGGGAGACGATGGGGGATGCGTTGCCCGCCGATGAGCTGCCCGCGGCGGATCGGATCTCGGGGGCGGGCGATGTGGCTCTGCGCGTGGTGGCGGGGGTGCCCGCCACCGCGGGGATGTTTCGCACCGATCAGTTGATCGCCGCTGTTGCCCGCCATTCTCTGTGGCTGACGGACGCGTACTTCGTGGGCATCACGCCCTATGTGCAGGCTCTGCTGGCTGCGGCGCGCGACGGGGTCGATGTGCGCTTGCTGATACC
>PMNO01000407.1 GCA_003161835.1 Myxococcales bacterium
CCGCCGAGGCGCCCGTTCCCGATGAGCTACGGGCGTGGGTTTATGACGACGACGGCGCCATATTCACGAACGAGCGCATCCCGCAGCGCGGCTCGTTGGTACCGGCGGTGGCGGGTGGCCCGGATCTCGGGACGTTCTTGATCCAGCCTGGCGCCACGCGCGGGCCGTTGCGCCTCCATGTGCAAGGCCTTCAAGGCGGGGTCCGCAAGGTGGATGGCGCGGCGTGGGTCCCGCCCGAGGCGCGGGCGCGCGGCAAGTTCGATCTGATCTTGGGAACCGACATCCCCGCCGATCAAGACATGAACGGCGTTCCCGATCTCATCGATGACTGCCGCCTTCAGACGGATCCCCAGCAACGGGGATGCTCCGAAGGCGGGGCGCCCGACGGGTCGTCGTCGGCCGCGGCCGATGGCGGTGCATGGGACGGATCGGACAACGACGGTCGCGCGGGCTCTGGGGGCGCCGGGGGCGCGAATGGCGCGGAGGGAAGCGGCGGGGCCGGCCCGGGTACTGGCGGAGCGCGAGGAACTGGCGGTAGCGGCCAAACGGGTGGCGTCGTGGGCAGCGGTGGCCGCACCGGCGCTGAGGGCGGCGGAGGTCGCGGCGTCGGAACGGGAGGCGGCTCGGGTGGTGTCGTTGGCACCGGGGGCAAGATTGGAACGGGCGGCGCCGCCAGCGGAGGTAGCGGCGCGATCGACGCCGGGATCCAGGACGGCGCGGCGATGGACACGCGGGTGCCCGACGCCCAGGCCCAGGACAGCAAGGCCGCCGAGACCGGCACCAAGTTCATCGGCACTGCTTGCGCCAACTCCAGCGAATGCTCGTCGACTTTTTGCGTCGATGGCGTGTGTTGCCAGTCAGCGTGCGATCAGCCCTGCCAGGCTTGCGGATTCCTCGGACTCTGCCTCCCGGTCACACGGACGATGGATGTGCCTCAGTGCGCGGGCGCAAGAACCTGCGACATGAAGGCCACCTGCGTCGCGAACTGACGATCGTCGTGGCTCATTTGGCGGCCCATCTGACCACGGATCATTGCATGATCGCCGTCAGCCCCTCGATGCAGAAATCCCACGCGACCGGCGCCGTGGTCGTCGACGGGATCTGCAGCTGCAGGAGCATGACCATGGTGGGCTCGAACGCGGACTTCTTCGTGACCCACGATCCCTGCGCGGTATCCGCAAACATCACCGTGTGCTGCCCCGGCGTCGTGACCGCCGAGAAATAGACGTCGTCGGGAACGTTCTTCGTGGGGAAGGCGACCCGAATCGAGGACGACGGGATGGTGGGTCCGCTCAGCTGGAAACAAAACCCCTTGATCCCGTGCGCGACCGTGTCGTACGGCATTTGTGGGGGGCCGTCGTTGAGCTCGAGCCCGATGCCCGCGCCCCACGCTCCGGCGGCCATCGAGGTTTTTCCCGACGTGCACATCTTTCCCCCCACGTTGGGGAAGCTGTTGGGGCTGGGACTCGTCACCATCGCGCAGTTCACGCCCTTGAGATCGACGCAGTCGCTGTAGATGAACCATGAGCCGCGGACGGCCAACGGATTGCTCGCGAGCGAAATGTATCCCTTGGCATCCGGGGTGAGAGGAATGCCTGGACAGCCCGAGATCCCCGAGGTGCCCGCCGTTCCCGTGGTGGTTCCGCCCGCGCCGCTGCCGGCGCCCGCACCTCCGCCTCCCGGGAGGCCTCCGCCGCCGACACTGAGCCCCCCAGACCCGACTGCCCCGGTTCCCGTGTTGCCCGCGGCCCCTGTCGTCCCGCCCGCCGTTCCCGCTCCGCCAGACGCGAGGGCCCCGCCACCGGTGCCGGTCGGCCCGCCGGTTTCGGTCTTGCCGCCCGTGGCCGCAACGCTTCCCCCGGTTCCCGCGCCGCCGGCTCCCTGCTGGGCCATTCCCCCGCTCGCGCTCGGGTTGCCGTTCGATCCCGTCGACGAGCAGGCCAGCGCCGCACACGCGAGCGCGCAAATTGTCACGACCACCGGTTTGCAAGAACGCATTTGCGCGGACAATACCCCATCTGGTCAGCTGGAGCTTCCACCGCCGCGCACCGCCGCGCACCGCCGCAACCACGCCACCACTTCCTCCTCGGCCCAGTAGCTGGGACGCCAGGGCCAGGCGCCGGCGATAAAACCGGCGTGACCGCCCCAGGAGGTCACCTCGAACGTGACGCTGTCGGAAGCCGACCGACGGGCCGCTGCGATCGCCGACGCGGGACAGAAGGGATCATCCTCGCTGGCAATGCACAGGGTGGGGACGCCAATAGCTCCCAGATAGCCCAGGCTGCTCGCTTGCTCATAGTAATCGTCCGCGCTCGTGAATCCGTGCAAGGGCGCGGTCACGAAGCGGTCGAATTCGTGGAACGTCTTCGCGGCGCGCACCTGGGCCGGATCGAGGTGGGCCGTCTCGCGCGGGAAGCGCTGGATCACGTCGAGCGCCTTCGGCTTCAGCCGCTTCATGAAGTGGGCGGCGTAGGCCCGGCCCGCGCGCCGCTCGAGGAAGCGCGACGACGCCGCGAGATCGTAGGGCACCGAGATCGTCGCCGCGGCAAGCACGGGGCTGTTCGCGCCCATCTCGCCCAACCATTTGAGCAGCACGTTTCCGCCCAGGGAAAAACCGAGCGCGTAGAGGGGCGTTTGCGGCTCGCGTGCCGCCAGGGTGCGCGCCACCAGCGCGAGATCGCCGGTGTCGCCCGAGTGATAGAGGCGCGGCCGGCGGTTCGGTAGCCGGCGCTTGATCTCGGCCGGGTCGCGCGCGCACGACCGAAAATTCAAGGCGGTGGCGCGCCAGCCCATGCGCAAGACCAGGAGTGCCAGCGCCTGGGTATGCCACGAGTGCGCGCTGCCCTCGAGGCCGTGGAGCAACAGAACGCGCGGGGATCCCGGCGGACCGGGGGAGTGATCCAGAACCAGATCGTCATCGTCCGGGGTCGTCAGCACTTCGCGGTCGAACGTCACCAGCCGGCGCGACCGCGCGATACGGGCCCACGCGGTTTGCAGATGGGCGCCCGGAATCCACCAGGCGCCACGGGTTGGTCGTATGCTCACGGACATGAAGGTAATTCTTTTCGGCGCGAGCGGCATGGTCGGACAGGGAGTTCTGCGCGAATGCCTGCTGGCCGAGGACGTCGAGCAGGTGTTGGCGATCGGTCGCAGCCCGGTCGGACAGCAGCACTCGAAACTGCGCGAGCTCATTCACTCCGATTTCACGAACTTCGCGGCCATCGCGGGCCAGATGGCGGGCTATGACGCTTGCTTCTTCTGCCTGGGCGTCTCATCCGCGGGGATGAAGGAGAGCGACTATCGCCACATCACCTTCGTCTTCACCCTGGCCGCCGCCGAGGTGCTGGCGAAGCAAAACCCGGGCATGACGTTCGTCTACGTTTCGGGAACCGGCACCGACAGCACGGAGAAGGGGCGATCGATGTGGGCGCGGGTCAAGGGCGAAACCGAGAACGCGTTGTTGAAGTTGCCTTTCCGGGCCGCCTACATGTTTCGCCCCGGCGTGATCCAACCCCTGCACGGAATCAAGTCGAAGACCCGCGTGTACCGCGCGCTCTACACCGTGGTCGCGCCGCTGTTTCCGATCATCAAGCTGCTATTTCCGAAGTACGTGATCACGACCGAACAGGTGGGGCGGGCGATGCTCGCGGTTGCCCGGGGCGGCACCGCGCAGAGGCTGCTCGAGAACCGGGACATCGCGGAGATCGCCAACCGGGCGCGGCCCTCCCGGTGAGAATCCGCCAGCAAGAATCAGCGGCGCGACCTGCTCTCTTCAATTCGAGCTGGACGGGTCGTCGCCGTCGGTCGGGAGGCCAGCGTCCAGGTCCTCTTCGGAGAGCGGCGCGGAGATTCGATGGGCTCCGTCGAGCCACGCGCCGAGATCCACCAGACGGCAACGCTCGGAACAGAAGGGTTCGTATGAATTCGGGCCGCCGCTGGCCGGCAGCTTTCGCTTGCAAGTCGGGCACATCGGAACTGCTTAGCACATCCTGACTGTGCGCTTCGCGAGCGGGTTCACTCCAGCTGGAGGCCGCAATCCGAGCAGGCACCGCCGACCAAAGGCGCTGCCATGCCGCAGGCCGGGCAGGGCGGGTCCGTCCCGTCGACGAGGGGGGCCACCGCGGGGTGGTCGGCTCCGATGGTGCCCTCGCGCAGCGCCAGTGCGCGCCAGCGTTCATGGATGAGGTGCGTGAGACGCGGGAGATCCTCGGCGCGCGCCAAGATCTGCATCTTGGGCGCGCAGCCGCAACCCGTCCGGCCGCAACACACATCCCGATCGAGCAGCACCGGGATTTCGGCGGCAAGACAAGCGTCGCGCACCTCCTTGGCCTCCGGGAGTGCGGCCTGCATGCAGGCAACGAGCTCGGCGTTCGCGAGGGCACCTTCGGCGTCTTCGGTATTCATGGACGACGGCCCGGCCCTACATCAAGACCCAGTTCAGGACGGCGTCGAACAGCTTCGTGCCGTCGCTGGTGAGGTTGGCGGCGAGGGTTTCGCGAATGGCAAATCCCGCCCGCCGCGCGGGGGCGGCCATGCTCACCATCTGGGCTCCCTTTTCGTAGCCGAAAACCACGGACCGATTCGCGTTTCCCACCAGATTGGCGCCCTTGAGCGCCGCCGCGGCGGGAATGCCCCAGCCGAAATCGCCCGCCATGCTGGAGATCGTGATCGTTCCCGTCAACGTCCCCACGAGGGGGCTGCCGGCCATCGTGATCTGCACCTGGGTCTGGGTCGCGATCATGCCGTAGTCGGTGTTCAAGGTGGCCGGCGTCATTCCCATCAAGGCGAACTCGCCGTTCTCGATGCACAGCACCGGTATCGCGATGTCGCGCAGTTTCGCGGCCAAGGGACCTGATTCGGCGCTACTTGAGATTACGACCAGATCCAGGCCCGCCACCGAGGCCGCGGTGACAGCCGCATCGGTGACGGTGGTCGTCTGAATTCCGCGCGCGGTCATGCGGGCCAACATGACGTTGTCCCCCGCGGTGGGTTTCCCCCCGCTCGTGATGACCATGATCGCTTTCAATTTGGTGGCCGTGCCCCCGCCCGCGCCGCTACCGCCAGCGGCGCCGCCGCCACCCCCACTGCCGGCGCTGGTCCCACCGCGGCCTCCCATACCGCTACCGCCGGCCGACGGTGAATCCACGCCGCCGTCTTGTTGCGTGCTCGCGTCGCCGGCCAAGCCAGTTCCGCCGCCCCCACCGGTGGCCCCGGCGCCCCCGGAACCACTCGGGCCCGCACCCCCGAAATTGGCTCCGCCCGTGTCGCCCGATGACCCACCGCTGGTGGCGGGCGCGCCGCCGGTTCCCACGGTCGCGCCTCCGCTCCCGGGCATCGCTGCGCCCCCCGATCCCGAGGCCGCCAACCCACCCGTACCCGTGACGGCGTGCCCACCGGAGCCAGTGGCGGGAGATGGGGTCGCCGTGCTGCTACCGCAGCCAGCGGCGCAAAAGGCCAAACCCAAGATCGCCACGGCGATCGTAAACCGCCCCGATGGTCGCGACCCGAACGCAGTTGTTTTTGGATTCATGGGGAAACGCGCACTCTACCCGAAGACAAGGGCCGCAACGACCACATACCTTCAGGTCCGGATGTTGCGCCCCGCATCCAGAAATGGCGACGCGCACGCCCGACGTTGTGAAGTTTCTGACGTAGAGTTGCTCCGTGCCGAGCGGAAAATCATCATCCGGTAAAGGTTCTTTCAAAAGTCCTCCCTTGCGACGAGGGCGCTTGTTGCCTCTCGTGGCCTTGATTGCCTGCCTGGTTCAGCTGCCTTTCATTTACGCGTGCGGTCGACTGACGGGCCACCTGGGCGCCATCGGGCTGTTCGCGGCGGTCCTGACCACTGGTTTTTTGTTGAGCTTGCTCGGCGGAGCGCGCGCCGTCTGGGGATCGCCGGGGTGGGCGCGCTTGTACCTGGTGCTGTGGCCGTTCTTCGTCTGGTGGACCGTGGCGCTGTTCTCGCTGCTGTTGGTGCCGCTGGCCCTGATCGCCCGGCTGGTGTTCTTGGTTTCGCTGCCCCGGGTGCTGGCGGGGGGGGTCGTCGCCGCCACCCTGGGTGGTGTCGGTGCGCTGATCAAGCGGACGCGGATCCGCCGGTACAGGGTTGATATCGACGGGCTGCCGGCCGAATTCGAGGGCTATCAAGTGGCGCAGATATC
>PMNO01000210.1 GCA_003161835.1 Myxococcales bacterium
GCCCCCGTGTCGGCGGCCGTGGTCGCGGTCGCGGGCGACCCACCATCGACGTAGAGGATGTGATTGGTTCCGTCGAAGGTGTAGGCGATATGGTGCCACCCGGATGACGGAGTGCTGGAGGCCGTGACCAGCGCGGTGGCACCCGATTTGAACGCCTGAATCGTGTTCGATTGGAAGCCGATCTGAATGATTCCCGTGGCAGCCGATTTGAGCACGACGGCATCCTGCTGGCCCGACGGGATCGACGCGTAGTACATCCAGAACGCGATCGTCATGTTGCCGTTGATGCTGGGAAGTCCGGTGGTGCCGAGCGACGCATAGTCGTCGCCGCCGGCCAGGTTGACGGCCGAGGTATCATCGAAGTTCAGGGCGGGACGGCTGGCTCCCGTGACCCAGGTGGGGCCATTGAACAGCGTGCCGTGGTTGCCGAAGCCAGAGGAGTCGCTGATCGCGGTGCCAGTGTTTTCGTCCAGCTTCCAGTATCCGACCAGGCCGTCGTTGATGGTGAGGTTGTAGAACGCGGCGCCGTTGGTGGTGAAGTTCTGGCTGGTCGTGGAGGTCAGAAACACCGTGCCGCTGTTGTGTGTGAAGGTGCCGCCGGTTTCGTTGAAGGCCCCTCGAATTTCGAGCAACCCGCGCGCCGACGTGAAGGTTCCCCCCGAAAGGGCAAAGGTCGTCCCGACCGTGATGCTGTCGGCGCCTGAATTGCTACCGGTGAACGCGCCGGCACCCTGCGAAAGAGACCCCGAGGTCGTGATTGAAGACCCCGTGGACTGCGTGATGGTGCCGGTGTAGGTGCTGATGTCTATCGACGTCACGGAAACGCTCACGTCGACAGTGCAGTTGCCCACCTTGGTGTTGCCGAAGGTCACGGTGTCGGCGGCCTGGGGTGTCGTGGCGCCGCACGATGTCCAGTTTCCAGCCACGCTCCAACTCGAGGGTGACGTGGATGCATTCCAGACGCAGGCGTTGGCAAACGCCGCGGTCTCCGCCCCGAGACAAATTCCCAACACCAGAACGCCGGCCTTTGCCCAGCGCCGGAATCCGCCGCGGACAGGCATCTACGGGGCAGCTCCAGCTAAGGGGTTTGTGCGCGGCATGGGCCTCACGCGCGACATCGTCGGGTCCCCCTGTGAGCTGAACGACGAGACGGGAAGACGACCAGAGAGATTCGGGGCTGTGCGCCTGTGCAACGCGCCTGGCGCGGTGTCTGTGGACGCCCGACACGCGGAGTTGCCGAAAGTCGGTCGTCACCGAGTCTGACCCCGGCCGGGGCGGTGTCTCGAAGCTCCCCGCCCCGCCCGCGGCCCGGCCCTACGCCGAGGCCGATGCGGTGCCGGGAGCCAGCGTGGGGCGGGTGCCTCGTGCACTCAACTAGTTGTCCGCATGCCTTGACCGCTGAACTTGTGGAATGTAAGTAACCGAACTCGCTCGCGGTCGTGGCGGAACTGGTAGACGCGCCAGATTCAGGTTCTGGTGATAGTAATATTGTGGGAGTTCGACTCTCCCCGACCGCACTCAAGAATTACGCTGACTTACGGTTCTCTCGTCGACGGAGGGGACGGTCCCGTCGCTGGGATCCCCCACTTGATCCCCCACTTCACGGTGCGGCATGAGCAATCGGACGATGTTGGACGCCGCGCGAAGCTTCTCGTCGGCGCCCACGTGGGAGTAGTGCTCGGTCATGGATGCTGTGACGTGGCCGGTGATCGACCGCGTCACGATGTCGCCCGCCACCTGCCGGGCCAGGTTGTTGAACGTTCGGCGCAGGCCGTGCACGCTCACCCGTTTGGTGATGCCGCAGCCCTTCAGCGCCCTCTTGAGCGGGAACCGAAGGGCATTTGGCGGTAGGAGACCGCCACGCGGACCAGGAAACACCCACCCCTCCCCCAATCCTTCCACCTGGCGAACCAGGAGACGCGTCCGATGCTTCCGGAGCGTGTCAGCCAGCTCGCCCACCAGCGGCACTGTCCGGGTTGTCCCTGTCTTCGTCGTCGACACGACGCCGTGCCACTGCGCCCGGCGAACTCGAATGATTCCGCCGTCCACGTCCAGATCGCTCCACTTGAGCGCGGTCGCTTCGCCGTAGCGAAGGCCCGTGAGGGCCAGCGTTGCACCCAGAGCGTGTGTGCCCGGTTCCTTCGTGCAGAGCCACCTGAGCACCCGGCCGAGCTCTGGCCCGGTCAGCAGGTTCGGCTCCTCGTCCGTCGCCTTCCGAACCGGAAGTCGACGAACACGGCGCGCCGGATTCTTCGGCAGATCGTACTGATCCACCGCGTCTTCCAGAACCATCCTCAACATCACGAGCGCCCCATTCACCGTTGCCCCTGCCCTCCCCCGCGCGACCCGCGCCTGCCATTCCCGAACGTCTGATTCTGTGATGCGGTCCAAGAAGAAATCGCCGAGGTACGGCAACACGTAGGTGTCGAGCACCTCCGCGTACCGGCTACTCGATGACGCCTTCAGCCCGACGATGCGCGACTTCAACCACGAGGTCGCGTAATCGCCGAGCCGGGGAATCTGGACTGCCCCACCTCCGTCGTCCCTGACTTTCCGTCTCAGCTCCGTCCGAAGCGCCGCCGCTTCCTCGACGGTTCCTTCGATCACTCGGTCCACCTCCTTCATCCGGCCTGTCCTTGGGTCGACGACGCGGAGCCGGATTCGCTTCCGCCCGTCGGAGAACGTGGTGATTCCCGGATATCGACTCTTCGACATGTTCAGCATCTCCATCCGGGGCCACAGGAGTGCCATGCCCTAGAACTATAGCGTCCAGATCTTCCTTCCTGAACAGCCAAATCCGCCCGCGCCGGCCGGCCGGGCGCAGGCGCCCATTGCACACTAGGTTGCGGATGGCGGACGCCGATCGATACCGCAGGTAGGCGGCTCCCTCCGCGGTTGTGAGGAACGGGGATCGAAAATGCCCGGGATCGCTTTCCACTCGGCATTTCTCGAAGATGGCGCGGCGATCGTTGCTCGCCGACCGTCCTCGGTTCGGATCGCACCCGAAGCTGGCTGCGCCCGCAACGTGGTCACCCGTTCCGTCTTTTCGGACCGTCAACGCGGTCGCAGCTTTTCCGCCCCATGTCGCCGTCCCAGTTCCTGGTAAAGGGCGCGCCGGCGTGCCGGGCCGTCCGCGGCGCGGCGCGACGGCACGCAACAGCGCGCCCTCTCGGCGTATTGGAAACGGCCGGCCGACCGCGCGGAACCCGGCCAACTTTCGCCCGGGAGTATCGGTGATCCGCTGCTGCGGGATCGATCGGGNNACGACCAGAATGAGGCCAGAGGATGCTCCTCGTGCGCGGCTCGACGTTTTCGACGAACAACCAAAACGCGGGTCTCCGCGCACCAGCGCTGGCATCTGGGACGTGTGGCCAACTCGACAGCAGTACGGTCGACAGCGTCAACCTCGGCGCCAAAAGGAAACCGAAGCATTGAAAAGTCTCTAGATCCGGGGTCCCCGTCGGTGGGCGCGATCCGCGCCCCGCGTTGTGATTGGAGAGAATCGAGTTGGGCCAGGCATTTACGCAATAGATGTGATTGTGGACCGCACTGCATAACCCTACATTTTCCTCAATCCA
>PMNO01000336.1:0-1987 GCA_003161835.1 Myxococcales bacterium
CGCCATCAAGGCCGCGCTGGAACGCGCGGGCGTTCCGGGCGAGGCCGTCGGCGAGGTGTACATGGGGTGCGTGCTGGCCGCGGGCGTGGGTCAGAACCCCGCTCGGCAGGCTTCCATCGGCGCGGGGGTTCCGGCGGCCGTGGGCGCCGTGACCATCAACAAGGTGTGTGGTTCGGGCCTGAAAGCCGTCGTGTTTGGCGGCCACGCGATTGCCGCCGGCGAGCACGACGTGGTCGTCGCGGGCGGCATGGAATCCATGTCCAGCGCGCCGTATCTGTTGCCGAAGGCGCGCGACGGATATCGGCTGGGTCACGCCCAGGTCATCGATTCGCTGATTCAGGACGGGCTGTGGGACGCGTACGGCAATGTGCACATGGGAGATTGCGCCGAGCTGTGCGCGCGCGAAAAGAAGATCACCCGCGAGGAACAAGACGCGTTCGCCGCCGAGTCGTACCGGCGCGCGCTGGCGGCGCAGGCCGCGGGAAAATTCACGAGCGAGATCGTCGCGGTCCAGATTCCGCAGCGCAAGGGCGCGCCCAAGATCGTGGCGATCGATGAAGAGCCCGGGCGAGGCGACGTGGCCAAGTTGAGCGGGTTGCGGCCCGCCTTCCAGAAGGACGGCACGGTCACGGCAGGCAACGCTTCGTCAATCAACGACGGCGCGGACCCGCTGGTGCTGGCGGCGGCGGACGTGGCCCTCGCGCGGGAATGGCGGATCGAAGCGCGGGTGGTGGGCACGGCCACGTTCGCGAGCGCGCCGGAATGGTTTACCACCGCGCCGGCCGGGGCCATCGAGAGGCTGCTCGGCAAGATTGGTTGGAAGGCGTCCGAGGTGGACCTGTGGGAGATCAACGAGGCGTTCGCCGTGGTGTCCCTGGTGAACAACCGATTGCTGGGNNGCGAACGCAGCCGTCGAGACGATTCGGCGGCTGGGAATCATCGGGGCCGGACAGATGGGACGTGGCATCGCGCAGCTGGCAGCCAGCCACGGCATCGATGTGTTGTTGATCGACGTGGGGCGGGACCTGGCCGAACGGGGCAAGGCGAAGGTCGCCTCCGACCTGGCTGCCTTGGTCGACAAGGGCAAGATATCGGCGCCCGATCGTGACGCCACCTTGGCCCGCATTCGCGCCTCGGATCTCTACGGCGATTTTGAATCGGTCGACTTCGCGATCGAAGCCACCACCGAGGATTTCCAGATCAAGCGCGAGGTATTTCGGGCGCTCGATCAAGGCTGTCGGGCGGGGGTGGTCCTGGCGACCAACACCTCGTCGATCAGCATCACGGCGATTGCGAGCGCGGTCACCCGCCCCGGGCGCGTGATTGGCATGCATTTCATGAATCCGCCGCCGCTCATGAAGCTGGTCGAGATCATTCGGGGCCTCGCCACCTCCGACGAAACCTACGCGACGACGCGTGGGCTCGCCGAGCGGCTGGGCAAGGCCACCGTCGTGTCGCGCGACGTGCCCGGTTTCATCGTCAACCGCATCTTGATGCCGATGCTCAACGAAGCCTGTTTCGCGCTTTACGAAGGCATCGGCAGCGCGCAGGACATCGATGTCGCCATTGGCCTCGGTCTGCGTCACCCGATGGGGCCCTTGACCCTGATGGATCTGATCGGGCTCGATACCGTGCTGGCCATTCTCGAAGTGTTACATGAGCAGTTCGGCGATCCGAAGTATCGGCCGTGCCCGCTGTTGCGACAGTACGTGGCCGCGGGCTGGCTGGGTCGGAAGACGGGACGTGGTTTTTATCAGTATCCGGCGCCACAGCCGGCGGCGCCGTCCCCCGCGGCGAACGAGAGGATCGCAAATCCGTGACTGATGCCGCCACACCCGGGCCGTTCGCCGCGGCGCCCGCCGCAGGTCACGCAAGCGTTCGCGTCCAGGACGAGCCGGGGCCCGACGGTGTTCCGGGCGCGATCCGGCTGGTCACCATCGACCGACCGGCGGCCTTGAATGCCATCGACGTGGCGACCATGCAAGCC
>PMNO01000336.1:2066-7777 GCA_003161835.1 Myxococcales bacterium
GCGTGGTTCGGCCAACCGGAGGTGAAGCTGGGCGCGATCCCCGGGTTTGGCGGCACCGGGCGCCTGATGCGCCGGGTGGGTATCGCCCGGGCCCGCGAGCTCTTGTTCACGGGCGACACCATCGACGCCGCCGAGGCGCTGCGCATCGGCTTGTGCAACCGCGTGTTCGAGCCGGGCCGGCTGCTGCCCGAAGCGCGGCGGGCGGCCAGCTCGATTGCCGCCCGCGCCCCGCTTGCGGTCGCGAGCGCGAAGCGCGCGTTACGCGAAGGCGCCGATCGGACGCTCTCCGATGCCCTGGCGCTCGAGTCCGAGCTATTCGCAGCATTGTTCGCCACGGCCGACCTGAAAAACGCAATGCGATCTTTTCTAGCCAAGGAAAAACAACCACCGACCTGGCAGGCAGGCTAGCCGTGCGCCTTGCACCACGACCGGCGCCTCCGAAAAGGACTCATGGATCTTGAACTGACCCCCGAGCAACAAATGGCGCGAGACACCGCCCGTGATTTCGCGGCGCGCGAGGTATTGCCCCGTGCCGCCGACATCGATCGGCGCCATGCGTTTCCGGGCGATCTCATCGGAAAGTTGGGGGCACTCGGGATGATGGGTGTCGCGGTTCCCCAGGCTTGGGGCGGCGCGGGCATGGACACCGTCGCGTACGTCCTGGCGCTCGAAGAAATTTCGCGCGCCTGTGCGGCCACCGGGGTGATCATGTCGGTCAATAACTCGCTCGTGTGTGGACCGATCGCGACCCACGGGACGGATGCCCAAAAACGAGCGTGGTTGCCCGATCTCGCGTCGGGACGAAAGCTCGGTTGCTTCGCCTTGTCGGAACCCGAGTCCGGCTCCGATGCCGGCGCCTTGCGGACGTCCGCGCGCCAGGCGGGTGACGCGGGCTGGATCTTGAATGGGACGAAGAACTTCGTGACCAATGGGCCGGTAGCGGACGTGGTCTTGCTGCTAGCCTCCACCGATGCGACCGCCGGCGCGAAAGGGATTTCGGCGTTCATCGTCGACGCGCGCAATCCGGGCCTGAAATTCGGGCCGCCCGACGACAAGCTGGGGATTCGCGGTGCGCCCTGCGCGCAGCTGTTCCTCACCGACGCCCAGGTGCCGTCGGAGGCGATGCTCGGCGCGCCCGGCTTCGGGTACAAGCTCGCGCTCGGCGCTTTGGACGGCGGACGTATCGGAATCGCCGCCCAGGCGCTGGGGATCGCGCGCGCCGCGTTCGAGGACGCCACGCAATACGCGCTCGAGCGCAAGACCTTCGGGCAACCCATCGCGCGCCATCAGGCCATCGAGTTCAAGCTGGCCGACATGTCCACCGAGATCGACGCCGCCCGGCTCATGATCTGGCGCGCGGCGACCAAGAAGGACCAGGGCGGGCGCTATACCACCGAGGCGGCGATGGCCAAGCTGCTGGCGTCCGAGGTGGCGAATCGGGTGGCCAAGGAGGCCGTGCAGGTGTTTGGTGGCTATGGGTATCTCACCGATTTTCCCGTCGAGCGACACTTTCGCGACGCGAAGATCACCGAGATTTACGAGGGAACGAGTGAGATTCAGCGTCTGGTCATTGCCCGCGGCGTCCTGGGGGCGTGAGCCGCGGGCGTGAGCCGAGGACTTGCCCCGGCGACGTGAGTGGCGATAAGGTTATGAGCTGGAGGGCCCCCCGATGAAGACGACAACCACGCACTTCGGTCTGACCGGGGCGCTGATCCTCGGTTCGGCGGTATTCGGCGGCTGCGCGACCAGCGGCCAAGGCGGTGGCGAGGAACGGGTGCGCGTGGTGCGCAACGAAGAAAGGGCGGCGGAGACGGGGGGGATTTCGCCCGACAAGCAAGCGGAAATTCAGCTCCTGTTACAGCAGCGCAACCCCTCTACGCTGAAGTGCTACAACGACGTGCTGGCCGACAAGCATGACCGGGCGTTCAAAGGACACGTGGCCGTTCTGATTGCCCTTGAGCCATCGGGCAAAGCGTCCGATGTGTCAATCGTCAACTCGAGCTTGAACAGCAAAGAGGTTGACGACTGTCTGATCGCGAAAATCAAGGAATTCGAATTCCCCGAGATCGAGCACCCNNTCTGTTGTTGACCCTGCTGTCCCCGCTGGTGTCGGGTTGTGCGTCGGACGCGAGCCTCGCTTCCCGGTCGGGCCGCCCGATGCGACGCCATCACATCGTCGCGTCGGACGACAGCTTCAATGGCTCGGCCGGCGCCCGGGAGATGGGCGTGCAAAACGAGGTGGGCGTGTATGAAAGCGCCGACATCGAACAGACGATGTCCGAGCACATGGCGGAGGTCCGCGATTGCTACAACCGGGCCGGTCGGGCGCGCAGGTACGTGGCGGGGCAGGTCACCCTGCGGTTCATGGTGAGCGGCGAGGGCAAACCCGAGGATGTGCTGGTGGTCGCCACCGATCTGGGGAACTACGATGTGGAGCGCTGCCTCGTCGACGTCGGCCGCCGCGTGAAGTTTCCCCCGCCGAGCGGACACAAGGCCACGACGTTCGAATACCCGGTGGAATTTCGATCGACGCGTGAGATCTCGGTTCAGGATGTGGACGACAGCCTGAAGATCGATCACGACGTCACGGTATTCATGCATTCCCTGGCCTCTTGTGGCGCGGTCACGGCGAATGGCGTGTCGGCGCGTTTCTACGTCGAGCCCAATGGACTCATCGGATCGGTGGGACTCGCTGGCGATTCGGTGTTCGACGAACAGGCGGGCGCGTGCATGGTGCGGGCGATGCGCCGCTGGCACATGTCGGCAACCCTGCCGGGACGCATGTTGCGCTGTCGGATGACGGTTCCGGCGGTCATCGCGACAGCCGAGCCGCCGTCGCGGCCCGCGATTCTGAGCGCCGCCGCNNCCGCGCAGAGCCGCGGCTGTCTCGGCCCGCAACTTCGAGTGCCGCCGCCCGTACGCCGCGTAGATGACGAGGCCGATCGCCATCCAGCCGATCAGACGCAGCTGGGTTTGCCATCCGGCCTCGTAGATGATGTAGAGCGAGGTCGCGACCCCGCACAGGGGCACGAAGTAGGTGCCGCCCGGAACCGAGAACCCACGCGGAATGTCGGGACGGGTTCGGCGCAAGATGAGCACGCCCATGCTGACCAGGGCAAAGGCGAACAGCGTTCCGATCGAGACCAGATGCCCGAGCACGCCGATGTCGAACAGGGCCCCGCAGGCGGCGCAAAACGCGCCGGCCAGAATCGTCGTGACATACGGGGTGCCAAAACGCGGGTGGATCCTGGTTGCGAACTTGGGAAACAGGCCATCCTGCGCCATCGAGAAGAACACCCGGGGCTGCCCCATCAGCATCACCACCATCACCGATGACAAGCCCGCGATGGCGCCGAGCTCGACGGCGGCTTCCAGCCAGCGCATTCCAGTGGCCGCCGCGCCCAGGCCCATCGGGTGCGGCACGGACAGCAGACGGTACGGAACCACGCCGGTCAGGACCAGGGACACGAGGATGTAGAGCACGGTGCAGATGGCCANNGCGAAGAACACCACCGAGGCGCCGCGCATGATGCCCGAGAACCCGAATTGTCCAGGCCCTTTGTTCTCGGGGATGAAGGGATGCCAGTTGGCGCGATTGATGAATTTCGAGGCGAAGATCAGAAACAGCAGGACCACCATGACCTTGACCGCGACGATCACGCTGTTGAAGCGCGCCGATTCCTTGATCCCCACCACCAGGATCACGGTGGCGAACAATGTGATGAAGACCGCGGGCAGGTTCAAGATGGCTCCGGTCGAGATGAAATGACCCTGGACATCGTCGAATCGAAACGGCGGTCCCGTCCAGCGCGCGGGGAGCGAGATACCCACCACATTGCGCAGGAACGACACCACGTACCCGGACCAGCCCACGCTGACGGTGGCTGCCCCCACCAGGTACTCGAGGATCAGATCCCATCCGATGATCCACGCCACCAGCTCGCCCATCGTCGCGTACGAATACGTATAGGCGCTGCCGGCGACGGGGATCATGGACGCCATCTCGGCATAGCAAAGGCCCGCGAACCCCGAGGCGACGCCGGCGACCACGAACGACAGGACCACCGCGGGGCCAGCGTTCGCCGCCGCCGCATGACCCGTCAGCACGAAGATGCCGGTGCCGATGATGGCGCCGATGCCCAGCATCACGAGGTCGGTTGCGGTCAGGGTGCGCTTCAGGCCGTGCGGGCGCTCCGACTCGGCGCGCAATTGATCGACGGATTTGGTCGCGAAAAGGGGGTTGGGCGCCGTGCTACTCATGCAGGGAGGTCCTTTCGCCAGTTTGGGCGGTGGCAGCGGCGGCGGTACCGGGCGGGCCTGCGGCGGATTGTCCAGGGCTGCTGTTTTTCGCGCGCGCGGAATTCAACATGGCCGCCGCAGTGTAGACCACCACGCCCACCACCAGCCACTTGACGGTCCCGAGCGGCAAGGAAGTCACGAGATACGCGGCGCCCAGGACCGCCGGCAGGCCTCCCAGGGTGAGGCCGCAGGCCGCGCGGAGATCGTAGCGGCGCGACCGGATGAACCGCAAACCGGCCACCGGCATGAGGAACGCGCAGGACCCCATCATGATGGGAAACGCGGTGGTGGCATTCATGCCCAGCAGACTGATCAGGATCATGCACGGAGCGAACAGGCCGATGCCCAACGTCATCAGCGCGCCCAGGAGCGCGTTCCCCAGAACTCCCACCCACAGGCGAGTTCCAGTGACACCCAGGGCGGCGCCGCCCCCGGGCAAGAGCGCGAGCTGTCGCAGGACGATGATGCCGGCCGCGATCAACAGCAACGCGCCCATTCCGATCTGAATCTTGCGTCGTGGCCAGCGCGCGACCACGCCCGCCCCCAGATACGCGCCGACCATCGCGGCGGCGACCAGGGCCGTCAGGGTGGTGATGTCGACCTCGACGATGCTGATGTAGATCAACGCCTCGGCGATGGTGGGTAACGCGTGACCAACGTTCAGCGTCCCGGGAATGTCCTCGTCGGCGACGAGGCCGCCCAGCTTGAACAGGGAGGTCGTGGTGGCAAACGATCCGACGCCGAGGGTGTCCAGAAAATCGGTCACGATCCCGATCAGCACCAACCCCACGAAGGGCTTGTCGCGATCCCCGGGCGGGTGGGTGCGCGACACCCGCCGGGCTTGGTTGCGTTCGACGCGCATCCACTGAAGAACGAAGCCCGCGCCCAACAGCGCCAGAAGCACGAGAAGGACAAGCTTCGCAACCACGCCAACGACTGTAGTGGAATTCGCCGGCCGACCAAACCGCCGCCGGCCTCCGCGCGCGCTTGGCCATCCGGTCCCGCGAGCGGGCTTGACCGGCGCGACAGGGCCGGGCAGGGTCGGCAAGGTGCTGCCGCACGACATGTTCCGACGCAAGCCGATCGCGGCGGTCATGGCCGACACGGATCGCCGGGAGGGTCACCTCAGGCGGGTGCTTGGCACCTGGGACCTGACCCTGCTGGGGGTGGGCGCCATCGTCGGCGCCGGGATTTTTTCGAGCGTGGGTCAGATGGCGGCTGGCGCGGACGGGCAACCGGGTGCGGGCCCCGCGCTGATCGTGTCGTACCTGATGACGGCGGTGGCGTGCGGCCTGGCGGCCCTGTGCTACGCCGAGATCGCGGCCCTGGTTCCGGTCGCTGGAAGTGCCTACAGCTACGCCTACGCGGCCCTGGGCGAGATATGGGCCTGGATCATCGGGTGGGATCTGATC
>PMNO01000630.1 GCA_003161835.1 Myxococcales bacterium
AAGGTCGCCAAACTGATCGCGCTTGTCGAGGAGCTGCGCCGCGATCTGCCCATGGTGCGGGATCGAATCGATCGCGAAGCCGATGCCATGCAAGAGGCGGTCGACCCCCACGCCATGCTCGATGCATTGGAGAAAGCGCCCGATGCCAAGCCCCATCACGACTAGCACCAGGCGCATCCAGGGAGCGATCGGCCGGCCGCCGTGCGCCGACCGGCGATTTCGAGATGAAAACCACCCAACGCTCGGCACATACCGGGCGAATCAGACTCAGACGCATCAGACACGCTGAGGGTGAAATGGCCAAGCACGCCCGCACATTTCTCGATGCCGCCCAATTGGCGGTGGGATCCGCCGCCGCAGCCGTTGCCGTGGCCTCGGGAGCCTTGGTGCTCGGTCTTCCCCGGCTGGGGCCCAGGATCGGAATCGGCCGATTCGTCGGGGCCAATCGCGCGTTCATGGGGTGGTGCTTCCTGATCTCCGCGACAGCGTTGCTGATCGTTCAGGTGCTTCCGTGGGCCCTGCCTCTCGCGACAAGCCGTCTGATGGCCCGCGCGGCCCTGCGAAGAGGCAAGAAGCACCTCCGGTGCCTGACGCGATCGGAAAAGAACATTCTGAATCAATACGTTTCCCGCCGCGCGCGGACCTTGGTCCTCGACAGCCGCAGCAACGCGACGGTGGCCCTCCAAAATGCCGGCGTAATCAAGCGCGCAGCCGACACGGAAGACCCCTGGACGGGGCTTCCGTTCACCATCACTCCGTGGGCCTGGAACTACGTCAGGACGCACGAGGAGCTCTTGCATCACCCGGACTCCTCGCTCTCGCGGCTGTCGGATTGGCGGGCCGCTCCTCGNNGACTTCGTCCAGGGATGTCGCGGCCTGGCCTACGGCAAGCTGGCGTGCTGATCCGGCTCCCGGGGCTGAGCGGTCTCTTTGAATCGCTCGACATGCCAAGACAGGGAAGCCCGACGGCTGACCCGCGCACACATCGATTCGTTCTTCGAGATCTCCAGCCAACCGCTCATGGGCATCGTCACCGTGGCCGATTGCGTCCATTCCGTGAAGCAATCAGCCGAGGTGCCGTCATGGCGAGGTACTCGAAAGACAGTCACCGGCCCCCGCCGATCCATGTCGAGGTGGAGCAACCGCGCGGGCCCGGCCACGATGAGACGCGGCTCGGGGTTGCAGGCGAGAGCGTTTCCGGCGCTCCGAAATTTCAATCGTTGCAATGGATCAGGTCGCCGAGCGCGCGAATCCGGGCCACCGAACGCCCGACGTGCAGGTCCACGGGGTCCAGCAAAAATGTTCTCAAGCCCGCCGCCTGCGCCCCGACAATATCAACGTGAAATAGATCTCCGACGTAGGCGGTGTGTCGGGCCTCGATGTCCATCCGCTTGAGCGCGACGTGGAAGATACGTGGATCCGGCTTTTCGATCCCTTCCTCGAAAGAATCAACGATGGTCTCAAAAAAATCGGCCAATTTCAGCCGACTCAGCTTGGCCCGTACGGTCCCGTTGGCGTTCGAAACCACGCCCAAACGAAAGCGCCCACGGAGCGCTTCAAGCGCGCCCGAAACATCGGGCGGAACATCCTCCCACAGGTTGTGGACACGGTGGTACGCGCTCAGGCGCGCGAAGGTGTCGTCGGGAAGTTGTGCGATGCCCACCTCGCGCACCAGCGTGTCGAGGTAGCGCCGGAAGCGACTGTCATCGGTCGTGGCGGCTATGATTTCAGGGCGATCCATACCGAACCGAACGATCGCGTCGGCGCGCGCCAGGGCGGCCGCATCGGCGTTGATACCGTCGGCGGCCAGCTCGCGGACAATGCGTTCGAAGCTCGGAAACACGAGCGTTCCTCCCGCGTCGAAAAGGATCGTCTTGATCGTCATGGCGCGTTTGTTCATCAGGGCGCGCGCCCAAATCGTTCCAGGGCCCGCGCTTTGGCCTTGGCCGCCTCGATCTCGCGGCTGCGGCTCGGAGCCGTGGTCACGAGCGAGTGGACTAGCCCATGGGCAACCTGGAACGTCTCATCGACGGCGCGATTGAACGCAGCTTCGTTCGCCTTGGACGGCTCGGTGAAACCGCTGAGCTTGCGCACGAACTGCAGCGCGGCGGCGCGAATCTCTTCGTCGGTCGCCGGTGGCTCAAAGTTGAACAGGATTTTGATGCTTCGACACATGACCCATCTGACCTCCACTCGGGATAATACGCCCGGAGTGCCGGCGCGCGAGTGCGAGCTCCCTGACCTGGATTTGACCGTGGATTGTGACCCTGGCGGGCGCCAATCGACACGATTGGTTCTCCAGAACGTCTCCAAGCTGTGACCACGGCGAGCAGGCGGCCCAGCTAAGAAACGGGCGCCGGTCTACGAAGAACAAGGAGTCATTCGACATGTCCAAAGCACACTTCAGCAGCAAGAAATGGTCGACCATCGGGGTGGCAATGGCGGGAACACTCGCCGCCGGAACAGCCTCAGCCGCGTTCGTTGGCGTTCTCATCACGAATGTGCCGAACGCAAGCGTCGCGGTGGGCGAAACAACCACCGTGATCTCGCCGAAGTACGCCCTTCAGCGGCTCGCGGTCGGAACCGACCCGATCGAGAACCCATCGGGAGTCATCACCACCTACGGCAACCTCTCGACCGGCGTGGCCACCGAACCGGACGAGAACCTCTACCTCGATTTCCCGGGGACCTTGGCGGGGCCAACCGCCGGATACAACTACGGCCATCACTTCCTGTTTCAAGGGCACGAGAATTCCGCGAATCTCGCGTACTTGACGCGCATCAATCTCGACGTGAAGGATCCTGCGCACCGCATCACGTTGCTGTCGCCGGTCGACTCCGTCACGGGATTGACGGGTTTCAACTCGGTGGATGGTTCCACATATGATCCCTTCTCCGGGACCCTGCTGTTCACGCAGGAAGCGGGCGCCAACGGGGGCGTCATACAGGCCACGGTGGGCTTCCCGTCCGTGATCAACACGCTGGATGGGATCGTCGGCAAGGGCGGATTCGAGGGCATTCATCCCGACGATCGCGGCAACTTGATGATCGTCGAGGATGCCGGTGGGACGTCGGTGAACGTGATCCAGGGCGACGCCACCTCGGCCAAGACCGCGAAACAGCCAAACTCGTTCGTGTACCGCTTTGTCCCGAGCAACCCGGCCAACCTGGCCGCCGGTGGCAAGCTGCAAGCGCTGCAGGTCAGCATCGACGGCACGCCGCTGAAGTTCAACGCCGCTGATCCGGTGGGTGACGTGTTCGCACCCGCGCAGGTCAAGCTGCACACGGTGGGTTCGACGTGGCCCGCTCAGTGGATCACCGTGCACGACACGGCCGTCGACGGCACGGCCTCGTTCTCGGCCAATGCGGCGGCCAAGGCCGCGGGCGCGACACCCTTCAAGCGCCCGGAGAACGGTGTGTTCCAGCCTGGAACGGGTTTCCACCGGTTTTACTTCGACGTCACCGGCGACACCGACAACACCTCGGGCTCGCAGCCTGAGCTGGCCGCGCGTGGCGCCTGGGGCGCGATCTTCCGGCTCGACCTGTCGAGCAGCAGCAACAGCGCTGTGTTGTCGGCGTTCTTCCTCGGCGACGCGGCGCACGCCGCGTTCGACAACCTCACGTTCGCCGACGAGCTGACCCTGACCGCCACCGAGGATCGCGGGGACACGCTGCACGATCAGCTGAACGCCCTGGATTCGGTGTGGGCGTTCAGCACCTGCGGCCTGGTCCATCCGCGGCGCTTCATCGCGCTCGGACGCGACGCGATCGCGGCCCCCCTGGGCGCAGAGGACAACGAGCCGACCGGTCTGTTCGTATCGGAAGGTGCCACCGACCTGGCCCACATGCAGGGGCGCTTCTTGAACCCTCTGACCGCGCGGGCCTTCGTGACCCAGCAGCACGGCCTGAATCAGACGTTCGAGATCGTGCTGACCCGACCGCACTTCTAGAGCCGCCTGCCCACCGCCACGAGGGGTATTCCCCCGGGGCGAGCTGGTGACGCCCCCTCCCGTGACACCCGCGATGGTCACGAGAGGGGGCTTTTTCTATCTTGGTCGGGGGCCGTCTCAGTGTCGTTCGAAGGGTCGAGTTTCGAAGACGGCGCGCAGGTGGACATCGAGAAAGCTCCGCACTTGATCGCGGTGACGCTCGCCCAACTCCGCGACCAGCGCGGCCTCCGTGTCCTGTGCGAGCCGGTCGAACAGCACGTCGCCGTTGTCGTCCAGGCGCGCCGCGAGGTGGGAATCATCGCCACCGCCGGCAACGAAATTCCGGAGCGCCTCGTCCCGGTCGTTGCGCCACGCCAGTAGACCACTTTGCCAGTTGTCCTCCGCGTCGATCAGGATGGAGCGCAGGCGCGCGTCGTCGCGGGTAAAGGCGGCGGCCGCAAGCAACCTCCGATAGGCCGTGGCCGCATTTCGACGAAGCACGGCGTCCGCCGCCGCGCTGTCCCCATTCTTGGGGCCTTCGACAATCGCGATCCGGGGCGATTCAGCCGATTCGGTCGAGTCGGTGATGGGCAGGGAGCGACCCCCGACGAAGGCCGGGAGCGGCCGTTCGGCCGGGAGAGAGGGCAACGTCTCCGAGCCCGACTCCGCGGTGGCGACGGGTTGCAAACGCCGGTGCGCGAGGATCCGCCATCCCGACACCGAGGCGCCGAGGACCAGTCCCAGCGCGACGAGGCGGCGAGAAGCCATCGCGGCGGTTGCTAGCGCAAGCCACCAGTTCGCGCACGCAAAATCTAGGTGACAATCCCTCTCAACCGGCGGCGATCAGAGCCCGGCAACGTTCATTTTCCCGCGATCCTGTACAGAACGTGATGACGCAATGGATGCCCGAGCGGCAGGCCGGGGTGCAAAAAATCATCCGCCGGATCGCGCGACATGCCCAGCTTCTCCATCACCCGGCGCGACCGAACATTGGCGGGCACCGTCAATGCGACGATCTCGGACAGACTCAGGCGCTCGAACCCAAAGGCCAGCGCCGCCCGGGCGCCCTCGGTTGCGTAGCCCTGGTTCCAGTATCGCGCGCCGAGCCGCCAGCTCACTTCCACGCAAGGCGCAAAGGGCGCGTCGAAGCCCAGGTGGAACAGGCCAAGCACCCCGGCGAACGGTGCGACGCCCGGGATTTCCACCACCCAGGCGCCGTATCCATGGGTCTCGAAATGAGCCGCGATGCGTGCGGCGGCGGCCCTGCTCTCGTCCTCGGTCAGCAACGCCGGGAAGAATTCCATCACCCGCGGATCGGCGTTGTTCGCGATGAAGGGCGGCACATCGTCGGCCCGCCACTGACGCAACAACAGGCGTTCGGTGCGAATCTCGGCTGGAGACGCGCCCCTCATGGCCTGTTGTTCTTTGTCGACACTCATCGAATCTCCATGGATCGGGACATGCTAACCGCGAGTGGCGAAACCCGTGGGCCTGGCGACTTCAAGGCTGCCTTTGATACGCTTCCGTATCCGGGAGGATGAGCTGGTTGCGTGGTTTGCCGGACCAGCCGCCGAGCTGAATGCCACCGCAAAACCACAGGCCGCTCAAAGAATCGCCTGGAACGTAACGAACCATCACGGTGGGCGCCAGCGACCATCCACCCGTCAGCCGATGCGTGAAGAACCAGTCCCACGAGGCCCCGAGACTGTACGCCGACCCGTATGCACCGCGGGTTCGGTTCTCGAGATCAAGCGGATCCGTGACGGTGTCCACGCCCACCCCCAGACCCAGGTGCACGGCGAAATTGCCCGCGGGGTTGAACTGGGCGCCCACCCCAAATCCGAACGTCGCCCAGGTTTTTCCGTTGCCGCCNNCCCTGGCGTGCCCGCGGCGCGACCAGAACCTGTGCGTCGGCCAGCCGGACCGGGCGTTGAACGAAAAGGGCTGTGGCCACGAGCGCGACAAAACCCACGGAGCACCGACGCGACCCGTGCATCGCCTAGAATTCCACCTTGAACCCGACGATGGCCAGGACCGGTAGTCCCTGGGTGATCGCCGACTTCGTGTAATCAAAATTGTACGAACGGCCCTCGGCGTTGACGTGGTTGTAGACGTTTTGCAGGTCCAGATACCAGGTCATCGTCCACAGGTCGTGAATCCATTTCCGGTCCACTCGAATATCGAGCTGCTGGAACGTCGGATCGCGAGCGCTGTTTGGCGCGCCAAAGGTGGGATCGTACTGGTCGGTGATCGAGTTGTAGACCGACCCCACCACCGGCGTCACCGGGGTCCCGGTGACCAGACGAAACCGGCCCCCGATCTGCCAGTTGCTGGGAAGCTGATAGCTGGCGACCGCCGCCAGGATGTGGGTTTGATCGAAGTCGAACAAACGGAACGACGACTGTCCCGAATCCCGCCGGTCCGAATGCGAGAGCGTGTAGGCGATCCAGCCGGCGAATTTTTCGGTGAAGTCGTGCCTCACCAGCAGCTCGAAGCCCCACACGCGGCCGACGCCGCGGTTATCGAAGCGCAGCGGGAGCGTGGCGCCGCTGCCGTCGGTGACCGAAGCGTCGGTAGGGCTCACGAGGCTGGACAGGTTCTTGCGGAAGAACGTCCCGTCCACCGTGAGGAAGGGGCGCGGCTTCCATTCCGCGCCGACTGACAGGTGCAAGGCGCGTTCAGCCTTGAGGTGCGGATTGCCAAAATTGGGATCGGTCTCGTCGATCTGAGGCGCCTGGGTGTACAGGCCCGCGCCGCCCTTGAGGGTCACCGAAGGCCGCAGGCGGTAGCGCGCGATGAGGCGGGGGGCGAGTACCGTTTGCGCGATGCGGGAGAACGTGTCGGCGCGAAGCCCGGCCGAGACGATGAGGCCCGGCAGCGGCGTGAATTCGAGCTCACCGAACCAGGCCGGCGACCAGTCGCGGACATTGTCCAGCCGGGTCTCCATGAGGCGGGTCAGATCCCCGTTGCCGGGAGGCTCGCCTTCCTTGGGAATGGCGGGTAGGCGAGCATGACCGGACCATTNNGTCGCGTCGCGCCCGGCGGCGGCGGTCATGCTGTTGTGCAATCGCTCCGACGGCGCGTACCGGTATTCGAACACGCCGCGATAGAACCCCTGGTGCTGATCGAAGCGGTTGCCCGTCGACTGGATCGCCAGATCGCCTGGCTTTCCGAAGACAATGGCCAACCGATCGTCCGACCCGAAGAGGAACAGGCGCAGGTCATGGGCGTTGGCCGGGCGATAGTTCGCGAGCAGCTGGTAATCGTAGTAGGCAGGCGCGGCGACCAGGTTCACGCCGGTGTCGTCCGGTTTCGAACCGATGAGAAAAAGGTCGATGTAGCTGCGCCGGGCGGCGACGGCGATCGCGGCCTTGTCCGTCACCGGTGCCTCGAGGTAGAGGCCCGCGTCCAGCAGGCTCAGGTCCGCGTAGCCGGCCAAGCGCGTGGGTTTCAGCTTCTTGATCTGAACGTCGACGATCCCGCCGGTGGCGCGCCCGTAGGTAGACGCGAAGTTGCCCGGTTGAAATTCGATGCTGTCCAACATCCCGATCGGCAGGACGCTGCGCAGCCCCCCGAAATGATAGATGTTGGGCACNNTCGCCAACGCGTTCAGGGGATCGCCCGCGGTGCCGGGAATCTTGTCGATCACCGTCGCCGCCAGGGCGATGCGGTTGACCTCCTTGCGCGGGCGCTCCGCGCTCACGGTGACGTCGAACGGGTTGTATGACCCGCGTTCGACGAAGTAGCGCACCACGGTGCCCTCCCCGGGCTTGATCTGTTCGGTGGTGCGGTACGGGAAGTAGCCGGGGCACTCCACGAACACGCGCCAGTCACCCGGGCCGAGGTCGTAAAACCGAAAAGCCCCCGCCCCGTCGGTGGTGGCCTCGAAGCCCTGCGGGCCGGTGGGCGTGTCGCGAAACACGGTGACCAGGACGCCGACCAGCGGAGCGCGGGTGCCGCGCTCGACCAGATTGCCGCTGAAGTTGAGCACGCCGACCGACGCGGACGCGGGCGCAGACGTCGGTGCGGACGCGGGCGGCGGTGCGGACGCGGGCGTCGGTGCGGGCACGGACGGCGGAACGGCTCCGAGGAGTGCGACCACGAGAGCGGCGCTCCCCACTAGGGCGCCGCCTCGAGACCAACGACGCCCGACGCCCAACTCACGCCGCCCCGGTTGTCCCGGAGCACGACGATGAGCCGCGCGTGGTCGAGTGGGAAGTCCGCCTGCTTGCCTGGCTTCCACTTGTTGGAGAGGAATTGGCCGATGTCGGTGAGCCCCGGGAAGTAGCCGGTGTGAAAGCTGTCGGCGGTGACATCCCCGGTCTCGACGTACCAGCTCAACACCAGGCGTTCCCGCACCACGGCGACCGTGTCGCTGTCGTCCAGTCCCACGTAGCTTTCGGCCTCGGCGTCGCTGACGTGGGCCCGCAGGTCGGTCTCCTTGAGGCGCGGCAGCAGCACGGTCGCCTGCTCGTCGATCGGTTGCTCGACCCCCGC
>PMNO01000427.1:0-1019 GCA_003161835.1 Myxococcales bacterium
CCCTCGGGGATGATGCCCTCGAACTTGTTGTACTCGATCGGGTGGTCCTCGACCTGCATGGCCATCCGCTTCACCGACGGATCGAACGACGGACCCCGCGGCACCGCCCAGGACAGCATCACGCCCTTCCATTCGAGCCGCAGATCGTAGTGCAACGCGGTGGCGCGATGCTTCTGAATGACGAAGGCCAGCTTCTTGCGCCGGGTCGAGGCGCGCACGGGCTTGCCCTCGGGCTCCTTTGTGACATCGAAGCGGCGCTTCTTGTGGTACTCACCGAGCGGCATGGACGGTCCTCCATTTCTCGGCCGCGACAGCCGACGGTCGTGGATTCATATCGCAGCACGCAATGGCGAATCCAATTCCTCCTGCATTTTGCAAGAAGGTTTGGGGGNNAGACACGTGCGTGGAAGGAGATCGCCATGAATCACATTGAATCGCGGGCTGCATCGTTCCAAGGAGGCATCGGACGACCCAGCCCCAGCAATCTTTCGGCCCTGTTTCGCGCGACCCACGAGGGCAGAAGCCTCGCTTCGTTCCGGCGCATCATCGGCGCATTGTTGATCGTGATCGGCGCCCCTTTGATCGTTCTGGGGCAATTCCCGAACTCCACGACCCAGCGGGCCGTGACCCTCCTGGCGCTTTTGTGGCTATTCTTGGTGCTGCCGATGGTTCGCGTGCTCTGCATGGAATGGCAGAACAATCGCCTCATCGAGAGGCTGCGCGTCCTCGTCGACACCGACGACGTCGGTGGTTCGATGCCGGAAGTCGCGTTCCCTCCGCCCGGCAACTACCCGCACTGACGGCGAGGCCGCCTGCCGGAGCAGGCGATGCCCGGCGCGGCGAGGATTGCGCCAGGACGACTCACCGCTCAACAATGTGGGGATGGCGATTGGCCCAACGGTCCGCGGACCGATAGCGCGCGGGGTCGCCCTCGCCGCTCTCGCCGCGATTCTCTTCGGTGCCACCGCGCCTCTCCTGCAGGGTGCTGCACGCGGACTGAACGCGCTCGCGGCGGCGGC
>PMNO01000427.1:1153-5576 GCA_003161835.1 Myxococcales bacterium
CGGGCGATGTCTTCATCGTACTGGCATGCCTCGCGTGGGGGATGGACAACACCCTGTCCCGAAGGCTCGCCGATCGCGATCCGCTCGCGGTCGTGGCCGCCAAGGGGTTGCTCGGAGGATCACTGTCCTTCGCGGTCGCACTTTTTTTCGGGTGGGTCTCGGTCACCGCTGGCGCGGCGCTGAGCCTCCTGGTGCTGGGCGGCGTTGGCTACGGTTTGAGCCTGCAACTGTACCTGCGGGCACAGCGACTCTTCGGCACGGCGCGCACGGCGTCGGTGTTCGCCACCGCGCCGTTCGTGGGGGTCGCGGTGGCGGTAGCCCTGGGGACACCCTGGCCGGGGGCCACCTTTGCCGCGGCGGCCGGGCTGATGGCGATCGGCATCTGGCTGCACGCGACGGAGCACCATCGCCACTCGCACGCCCACGCCGCGCTCGATCACGACCACGAGCACAGGCATGACGACGGTCACCACGGACATCCGCACGACGTGGTGCCGGCGGGCCCGCACTCGCACCACCACCATCACGAATCGGTGATCCACGACCACGAGCACAGCGAGGATCTCCACCATCATCATCGTCACCGGCAATCCTGAGGCCAAGATCCGCGGCGATGGGGCGCGCCGCAGACGACAAAGGTCAGTAGTTCTTCGTCCAGACGACGTCAGCCGTCCCGGTGCCCACGTCGCCGTATTCGCCGTCGAAGCTCCAACGTCGGCTCAACTGGTATTCCAGATGGACCGCGTTGCGGTTTTGAAGGAGGGCGGGATTGGCGCCGACGCGACCCACGTACCCCGCGTACAACTTGCTCGTGAGATACGTCCCGGCTTCCAGTCGCGACCCCGAGAGTCCCTCGCCTGCCTGAAGGGTGAGGACATCCAAAGGCAACCTCTTGGCGAGCGTCTTTTGCAGTTGCGAGGCGACCAGCCCTCCGACGAGAGACGCCGCCTCGTCCGACGCCGAGGCGGACCCCGCGGAGTTGCCGCCGAGTTGCAGTCGGCCGGTCACGATCAGGGCGTAGAGCTGGCCCTCGGTCAAATCGGGGCGATCGGGTGAGGAGACCGCGATGCTCAGGTGATCGAGGGCGCCCTTGGCGGTCAAATTCACCGCGATATTTTCGGTCTCATTGAGGTACGTCGCCCGCACGTCCAGACGTGGCGCCTCCGGAGAACCAATGAAGTTGGCCGTCGATCCCGCCCGCACGTCGAAGCGCCGACCGAGCACGTCGATCCGGCCTCGGCGCACGATGACCTGCCCGTAAAACCTGACCTCGGGCGCCGCCTCGACCCGAAAGTCTGGCCCGAACCCGAGCTCGAGCGCCGCGTCTTTTCCGCGCACCCACAGGTTGCGCGAGGCGTGGATCGCGAGGTGCGTCTGGAACGGTGGAGCCTCGGGCGCCGGCTTCGGGTGCGGTGAATCGTCGACCGGTACGGCGCCCGCCCCGCCCATCCGCAGCTCCGCGGCCAGCGCCCGGTGCTTTGCCGCCTGCGCCGGATCGGCGGGTTTTCCGGCATCCATGAAGATCACGTCGGAGGGAACCTCGAGCGGTTGCAATTTCTTCTGCTTGGCATCCGTGAGCTCGACGTGAGCCTCGGAAATCGCGAGCGATCCGTTCAAGCCCGCCGACGACACCGACCCGGTGAGATTGCTGTCGATCGAAAGGACCGCCAGCGCTTGGCCCTGGCCGTAGATTGGAAATCGCAGCAGCGAGACGGCGGAGACGAGGTCATAGTCTCCTTTCACGGTGCGAGACGCGCTGGCCTTGATGCGCGCGTTGCCAGCGCCGCTGGCCAGGCTCAGCTCGTCGAGCCAATAGGAGCGTTCGTTGCCGTGCGCCTTGAGATGCACGTCGCGATAGCTCCCGAAGCCGGTCAATTTCAAGGTGCCGTTTGTCCACTCCAACTGGCCCGCAATCGCGGGTTTGCTCACCCGTCCACGCGCGCCGATCGTGGCGGATAGCTGTCCGCCCACCGCTCTGACGTCCGGGCTCAGGCCCGACAGCCACGCGAGATCGAAGCGTTGCGCAGTCAGTTGGCCCTCCATCGGCATGTCGCCGACGCTGAGCCCCCGCGTCACCTGGGGATATCCGAGGTCGACGCTGCCGTGGCCCGTCAAACGCAGCTCTCCCCCCGTGTTCGCGCGCGCCCGCACATCCACGTCGGCGCGACGGGAAGCATAGGTGATCTGTGCACGTGCGCCGCCCAGAGGCTGGGCCCCCAGCCGCACGTCGGAGAGATTCGCGATCAACTTCAGCGCGGGGCGCGCCAACGTGCCGTCGACGAACAGGGTGGCTCCGAGGCTGCCGGACAGAGCTTCGGGGACCCCCAGGTCCGCCATTCCTGGCAGCTCGCCGTGTCGGAAGCGCAGCGGTCCCAGGGTTGCCGTGAACGTCAGGGGCGTGGTCACGAGCGCGGCCCGCTCGCCGAGCCTTCGAGATGGCAAGTCCAGAATCCCGCTCGCTGAAAGTAGCGCGAGATCGCCGCGCAGCACCCGCAAGGCGACGCGCGTGTCTTTCTGACCAAAGGCGACGTCCAATCTGCCGTCGGTCGCAGGAAAGCGCGGGCCGGTCGCGCCCGCCACCTGCACATTCAGGGCGCCGGTCGGCGCAAGGCGCGTTCCTTGCGCCGAGACCCGCAGCGACGCGGTCCCGCCCGACAAGATCATCGGGGCCCCCGCCAGCCGCGCAAGAGCAGCCAGGGGAATGTCACGGAGATCGCCGGCGGCGTTGAAGTGAGCGCGCATCAGCTCGGCCACTGTCGGCAGCCTCCTCGTCATGGCGGCGAGGTCGAGATCGGTGCGCAGATTGAATGCGCCGGCGCACACCAGCGGTCCGGCCTGCGCAGTTCGCGGTGGTGGCTGGCCCTGATGATCGTCGAACCCATCGGACGCGTTGATGGTCAATTCAGCGGTCAGTGGGGTCCGCGCATCACCCCCCACGCGCACCGAGACATCACCGATTCTCTGGTCATCGAGGACNNTCCACCGTCACATCCAGATTCAGCGGGGCGTGGCTCCGCCGCGGAGGCCACTCGGTGGGCAGCTCGAAGCGCGCGCGCAGCGCGGTCCCCAATCCCGCGGCGGCGACGTTGCCGTTGATCCTGCGCCCGGCGTAGCGCCCCTCCAGCCGCAACGCCAGATCGCGATAGCGACCGAATCGCCCGTCACGCAGGTCGACGGTCCCCTGACCGGTTGGCCGACTCAACGTGCCGCCGATCCGCGCCTGAAGATCCAGACGCCCTCCTGGTGCGACGCCCGCCGGCAGGACTTGCCGCGGAAGGGCCCCCAGATCGATCTCGGCGAGGGCCAGCTGGGCTCGAATCCGATCGCCCCGCTTGTCGAGATCGGCGCGGATTCGTTGTTGCCCGGCGCGCAACTCCAGATGCGCGATGGCGAGGTGCTCAGAGCGCAGGGTGAGACGCGCCGGAGCTTCCAGACGCCACGCGGCTTCGGGATACCGCAGATTCAAGGCTTGAAGATCGATCCAGTGCCGGTTGGGGCCCCACAAACCGGCCACCCCGATCGCGAGCGGGGTCGCCCCCCCCGCGCGGGCGTCGATAGCCACACCAACCGCGGTTGATCGCGCCTGAACGTCGACATCGCGCCACACGCGACCGGCGACGTGCGCGCGCGCGACGTGAAGCGCGGCGCGCCCGATCTCGGGCGCGTGCACGTTCGGAATCTGCGCCATGAGGTTCAACTGGACGGCGCTGTCGCCAGCGACGGCCAGACGCGGAAACAGCATTGTTGCGCGAAATCCAGGCGCCGCCGCGGGCCCCCAGATGGACAGTTCCAGCTGCCCGCGTCCCGAGACGGACGGGATCTGGAGCGCGCGGAACGACGACAACAGGCGACTGGTGCGCGCCAGATTGGTGGCCGCGATCCCCAGATGCAAGACCAATTGGTCCGCCACGGTCTCCCCGTGTCCACTCACCGCCAGCCCCGGCAGGGCAAGACCGAGCTCCAGCAACTCGTAGTGGCCGTGGGTCGCTCTCACCCGCAGCGCGACGGGGCCCACCGCAGCACCGTCCAGAAGTCCGACGGGGATATGGATCGCGAGCCCACCCGTCAGCGTGCCCAGCTCCCGCCCGCCGCCATCTGCCGTGACCGTGGCCGCGAGATCCGACCGAGGAAAGCCGTCGAACAGTACCCCCAGATCGACATGGCTGGCCGTGAGAGTCAGCTCGCGCGCCCGCATCACCGCGACATCGCGGCCGTGATAACGCGGCGTCTCNNGTGACATGGGCGCGTGATAGCCGGAACGTCCCACGCGCCCCATCCTCCTGGCGCAGGCTCGCATCCATCGCGGTCTCGCCGGCGGTCACATGCACCGCGAGGTCGCGTCGCTCTCCGAGTCCCTGCCCCGTCAATCGAAGTGTGACGGGTGCCCGCAGCGGAGCCTGAAGCGCGGCGGTCACACGCGCGG
>PMNO01000263.1 GCA_003161835.1 Myxococcales bacterium
TTGGGGTCCTGGCCATCGCGGCCTTGGTCGCGGGGGGCCAAGCCGGGTTCTGGGTGGCGCGCGCGTGGGGGATCGGCCCCGAGTATGTCTTCCTGTGGACGTGGCTGCGCTGGCCGGTGACGGCCGCCGTCATCATGCTGGCGGGTGCCATCAACTACTATGCCTTGCCCGATGTGAAGCAGAAGTTCAAATACATCACGCCGGGCTCGGTGGTCGCCACGCTGCTCTGGCTGGGGGCGACCTGGGGATTTGGACAGTATGTTGCCCACTTTGGCAGTTACAACATCGCGTTTGGCTCGATCGGCGGCGTCATGGTCCTCATGACCTGGTTTTACATCTCGGGATTCATCTTCTTGATCGGTGGTGAGGCCAACGCGATCCTGGAGCAGGCGTCACCGCACGGCAAGGAGTCCGGCGCTCGTGCCGAGGGCATCCCGGCGCCACCGCCCGACGAGCGACCGAGCGCGATGCCGGCCGGTGCGGCGGGCCAAGCGTCGGTCGCCGAGCGGTCGCCCGGTGGCACCAGCCCGGGCCCGTCCAGCCCGTGAACCCGGTCCCGCCGCTCGCGATCCTGGGCGCGGGGGACGGGTACGTCGCCATCTCGAAGCCGGCGGGGCGCATCGTTGTCCCGGGGCGCGGGCGCGCCGCGGAGGAGATCACGGTTCGCCAGGAGCTGGAACGGCAGATGGACCGGCCGCTGCTCGTGGTGCACCGCCTGGACCGCGACACGTCGGGGGTCCTGCTCTTCGCCACCGACGCGGAGGCCCATCGGGCCCTATCGCGGGCCTTCGAACGGCACCAGGTGGTCAAGCANNTTCCCATTCGGGGAGGGCTGGTGCGTGCGGCGCGCGCCGGCGAGCCCGGTGGCAAACCGAGCCGGACTTCGTGGCGGGCGCTGGAGAGAATCGGCGATTTCACGGTCGTCGATTTCCGCCCCGCGACGGGACGGCTACACCAGATTCGGGCTCACGCGGCCGCGCTCGGGCATCCGCTGGCGGTGGACCCCGACTACGGGGGCGCGAGCCGATTGACGACGGCCGACGTCATCGCCGCCGGACTGGCGTCGGCATCCGTGTCCCCGTCGACGTCGGAGGCGGGGCAGGAGGAAACGATCCTCGAGCGCATGAGCCTGCACGCGCGGTCCATCAAGTTCCCCCACCCGCGCGGCGGGCAGGCGGTGGAAGTGGAGGCGCCCCTGGCCGCCGATCTCGCCCGCGGCATCGCCCTTCTGCGACGCCTCTGCCAGCCGGCGCCGCACTAGCCCAGCTTTAGCCCTGGGGCTCGCGCGCGACGAGCTGACCCACCGCCGTTCCAAAGCAGGACAGCGCGATGATGACGGCCCACAACAGGGCCACCGGGAGCAGATGCAGGATCGCCAGAACCAACCAGCTGAAGATAAAAACATCCCGGCGTCCGAGCGACAGAACCGCTCGCAGGGCTGGGCCCCCCGGCGCACCGCTCTGGTCGTTCATCAGGGACTTCATGTCAGCCCCGCGCGCCACCTTCCAGCGAATCTTCAGCAACTCCCCGCCCACGCCCTGGCGGACCAGTTCTCGGTAGGAGACGAGGTTGTAGACCAGAAACATGCCGCAGGCGAGCGTAGCGGCGGTGGCCGCGGGCCATCCGTATCCCGCCCGCCACAAGCCGCGTCCCATCGCCGCTACCAGCGCCAGATTCAGGAAATCGTCGACCAGGGTGTCCAGCCATTCGCCGATCACGCTTTGCTGAAAGCGCACCCGGGCCAGCTCGCCGTCACAACCGTCGAGCACGGACTGAAGCTGAACCAGCGCGAACCCGGCCACCAGGGCGCCGGCGGCACCGGTCGCGATCAACCAACACCCGACCAAGCCGATCGCGGCCGCCCCCAGGGTCACCTGGTTGGGCGTGATGGGCAGCTTGCACAAAAGGCTCCGCGTGATCCGAAACGAAATTTTCTTGTTGATGTGGCGGGCGACGACACCGAGATCACCGCGCAACAGGTCGGCGAAGATCGCGTCCTCGGCCTGGCGGCGCGTGGCCTCGTCGCTGACGCGGATGCCGCCGCTCAGGGGGTCCCGTTGCCGCCGGACGACGTCGGCCCCGACGACGACGACGGTACCGGCGGCTGTGGCGCCGCCTGGCGCGGAAGGCCGGGCCAGAGCCGCGATGGCCGCGTCAGGGTCGGAGGTGGGCGGTCGGACCTCGACGTTGGCCGGCCGATCGGCCGCAAAGATCGTGGGCAGGGGAACCGTCCCGTCCGCGATGACGATCACGCGGAGGGCCGCGGCCCGTGCCAGTTGCTTGAGGGCCCGTTCGAACACGGTCAGCCCCGCCACCTTCAAGAGGGCTCCAGCGGATTCCTTCGCGGTCGCGCGCAAGACCACCACCGTCGGGGAAGATGATCCCGGATCGTCACTCTGGTCGGTCATGCCACCTCCGACGCGGCGGGCGACCGCGGTGCCGTGGCGAAGGCGCGCAAGGCGCGCGATACCACGGCGGAAAGCTCGGGCCCCAGGTGCTCCGAACGAAGGTGGACGATCCGGGGCGCCCCCAGGATTTCGTGATCGACCAGCACGTCGGCGCGGATGAGTGGATCGAACTCGCGCAGATAGCGCTCCTGGGCCGGGAAATATCGTGCCGTGATGCGGTGAATGACGTCCCCCCGATCGCGCCCGCGCTGCGTGTCCCGGCGAACGATGCGCTCACGAGCCGCCGCGAAGCTGGTGCGCACGTAGATGAGCGCGCCCCCCGCCGCCAGGTTGGCCAGCCGCAGCGCGAAGACCCCCTCGACGATGGCGACCGTGGCCGCGCCAAATACGATGGTTCGTCGGCCATCCAGGCGGTGCGCGGCCGAATCAAAGACCGGGATCTCGACGGAGGCGTCGCCGCCCAGGAACGCCGCCAGACATTGGTCGAGCAACGGCAGGTCGTAGTACTCCTCATAGTAGAGATCTGCTTCCGAGCGGGCGTCTCCGGGCGGCCGACGTCCCCAATCCACGGGTCGCCGAAAGTCGTCGATCGCCAGCACCACCGCGTTGATTCCCAGGTCGGCCGCCGCCGCGCCCAGCCGTTCGGCCAGCACCGACTTACCGCTGCCGTCGATGCCGTCGACGGCGATCAGGGAGCGAACGGGCGAGGTGTCGGCGGCGGGCTTGACCATCGATCGGTCGGCGGTCATGCGGGCGGTTCCGGACCAGCGTCCAGGTACGGCTGCACCAAGGTCAGTACGCTCGCGTGACACGCTCCGTTGCTGGCGATGCTGCCACGCTTGTGCGACACGTCCGGCTGATTGTAGACGAACGGCTGTCCGTCGGCGTCGGTGAACACCCCGCCTGCCTCGCGAATCACGATTTCGGGCGCGCACGTGTCCCACTCCTGTTCGCCGCTGCTGAGGTTGATGACGGTGTCCAGATCGCCGCGCGCCAGGGCCATGAGCTTCACGGAGGCGCCCATGGATACGGACCTCCTGCCCAGGCCCGTCTCGGCCAGGAATCGCCTCAGCCCATGGGCCGCATTGGTGCGGCTGACCCCGACCCGCAGGTCTGAGGGGTTCACGACCGCGGAGGTTTGGAGCCGGGTACGCCGGCCCTGGGTGTCCTCTTGAAAGGCTCCGGCCCCGACCGCGGCCCCGTACAGGATCGCCGCCACCGGTTGAAAGACCACCCCCACCACGGGCCGCCCGTCGATCGCCAGGCCGACGTGAACACAGAATTCGTCGGTACGCGCGATGAAGTCGCGCGTACCGTCGAGCGGATCGACGATCCACACCCGCCTGGTGTCCAGCCGGTGCGCGCTGTCCGGAGATTCCTCGCTGAGAATGGCGTCGTCGGGAAATGCCGCGCGCAAGCGGGCCAGAATCGCCTCGTTGGCGGCCCGGTCCGCCGCGGTCACTGGAGATTGATCGGGCTTGGTCTCCACGGCCACCGAGCCGCGCGCATAGTGCGCCAAAACAATGGCCCCAGCCTCGCGGGCGGCCAAACTGGCGACTTCGAGATCCCTGACGTGATCGAACAAGCCCTTAACGTATACTCCGCCTCCCCGCGAATGGCAGCTCCCGCAAAAATCACCCGGGTCCGCAATATTGGAATCGTCGCCCACATCGACGCCGGCAAGACCACCGTCAGCGAGCGGTTTCTCTTCCAATCCGGCCGCATTCACAAGATCGGCGAGGTTCACGACGGCGAGGCCCAGATGGATTGGATGCCCCAGGAGCGCGAGCG
>PMNO01000168.1 GCA_003161835.1 Myxococcales bacterium
AGCACCGGGAGGTGCGGCTTCGCTGCACCGGCGTCGTCGGCCTGCCGGGGGGAGTACATGAGGGGGGACACCCCCTCATGGCGGCGGAGCCGCTACGGCGGCGAAGCCGCTAGCCGCTCTTAGGCTTTGAGGCTGTTGACCGCGACCACCAATCGGGAAACCGATCGTGACGCGGTTCCCGGCTTGATGGTTCCGCGCGACGCGGCGCGATCCATCAGCTGCACGGCCTCACCTAGCGCCTCGCGCGCGCCGGCGGCGTTCTTGGCGCCGATGGCGCTGCGAACTTTCTTCACGGCCGTTCTCATCGCGCTCTTGCGCGCTTGATTACGGGCCTCGCGCTTGACGCGCTGACGGTTCTTCTTCTGGGATGACTTGATGTTGGCCACTTACGGCATCTCCTTCGGACGGGTCATACGGGGCCCCGCGGGCGGGCAAGCGGAAGCCGCGCATCATGAAGACCCGCNNGATCTCGGTCAATTCCGGCGGGCCGAGGATGGCGGCACTCTGAGCGTGCGGCGAGCCCGAGAAGAGGCCCAGCAGCCTCGGGTCCAGCCCCGCCGCGACATCCGCGGCGGCCGGCATCTCGGCGACGACAATGGGCACGTTCTTCATTTGCGCCCGCAACTCCGGCGGCATCTCGGCCAGGGCCTCCTCCGCCACGGCAATGAGCGCGTCCTCGGTCAAGGAGAGGTCTGGCGCCGCCGACCTGGCGGGCGCCTCGCCATCCCCCGCGCCGCCCGGGCGGTCCATCGCCTCGAGATCGAGAGCGCGCGTCGTCAACCAGGCGGCGCGCTTGGCCTCCTCGTCGTTCAACAATTCGGCGACNNATCGCCCGCGTCCATCAGCAACTGCGCGAAATCCAGCGTTGCGCTGGGATCATCGAGGGGGACATCCGCCGGTGGCAGGCCACTCAGCGTCTTGCGCGCCTCGGTGGGTCGCCCCAGATCGAGCTCGATGGCGGCCTTGCACCGGAGCGCGTCCAGATACTCGTCCTCCTCCTCGGCGTGATCGAGCGCGCGACGCGCGTGGCGCAACGCCTCGTCGAGGCGCTCGGGATCCTCCGACAGCAATTCGGCCGTCCACAGCTCGGGCGTGCACCACTCCGGATCTTCCTCGGCGGCCAGCGCCAGGTGCTCCAGCGCGCTCTCCGCGTCGTTCTCCTCGCGGGCGCATGCCGCGGCCAACAACAGGGCATCGAGACGCGACGCCTCCGCCGCGCCGCCTCCGCCCGCTTCGGGATCGGTCGCTTCGCCTTGCGCCAGCACGGAAGCCGCCGCCTGCTTCGCGGTGTCGATATCGCCGGACTCCAGCGCCTGCCACCCGTTCACGATGCGCGGATCCAGCCGTTCATCTTCGTCTGGTTGATCGTCTGCTTGCCCGCCCGTCCGCGAATCTTTCGTCATTCATTCACCTGAAAAAAGTCCTCACATCACGAAGTCGTTGGTTCCGGTCAACGCCGCCAGTGAATCAAGCACGTACCGTGCCCCCACGTCGACCGTCCGCCGGGATTCCTCCGGCGCCCCGATGGGCGGCGCGACTTCTACCAGATCCGCGCCAATCAGCGACATCTCGCGCCCCAACCGCGCGATGAGCGCACGGACGAAGCGCACGGAAAGTCCGCCGCCCTCCGGAGCTCCCGTGGCCGGCGCCGCCGCGGCGTCCGTTCCGTCGATGTCGTTCGACAGATAGACATCGTCCACACCGATCGCCCGCAGGTGCGCGATGACCTCATCGATCACGGCGGCCTCGCCGCGCGCCGCGACGTCACTCGCCCAGAATTGACGCACGCCCAGCGTGGACTCCCAGTAAGCGCGCGGATGTCGCGACGCCCGCACGCCAATCTGCACCAGCCGTCCGCCCCGTCCTATCAGTTCGTTGGCATGGTACGCCCAGGTCGCGAAGCAGTACTTCACGCCCAATCTTTCGGGCAGCAGATCGGTGTGCGCGTCTGGGTGCACGATCGCGAATGGGCGCTTCCTGTGCGCGGCCAGCGCCGAGACCACCGGCCAGGCCACCGAGTGATCTCCACCCAGCGCGAAGATGCGCAGCCCAGGATTGACGGTCAACATCAAGGACACGGCCTCCGCGGCAATGGATAGCGGCGACACTGGTAGTCGCGCGAGTCTTTCGGGTGCGAGCGCCCCGGCCGGGCCACCCGGGGGATAGAGTGCCGCCCGCGTCGCCCCGAGCTGCGCATCCGAAAGCATGTCGTCGTGCAACAACTGAGGCACCACGAATACATCTCCGACATCAACCACGCCGGCCCGGCGCGCGAGCGTGGGAAATTCCGGGTGTAAATCCAAGACGGCGGTCCGCAAAGCGGCCGGCCCATACGCGGCCCCCCGGATAAGGCCCGCTCCCGTATCCGACGGGATGGCAAGAATCGCCACCCGCGCGGTGGCCAAACGGTCGAGGTCATCCCGCCAGCGCGCCGCCACGTCGCCGGGATCGATCGCGCCGCCGTACAGCCGCCGCTGAAGCTCCTGCTGGTCCCCACGGCCCGAGCTCACCGTGAAAATTCCGCCCCCCGCCGGGCGCAACATCAGCGCCAATTCATCNNTTCCCGAACCAGGCCGCTCAGTTTCGAAACCAGCCTGCCGGACGACGCACCCCCCGCCCGATCATTCATCCTTTCTCCTGTAATCATCGATCTTTAGATTGAATCTCTTCGCCCATCGGTAGATGAGCGCCGGCTTGCGATCGAGCTCGCGCGAGACCCGCAGCATGTTCCCCTCGAACCGACGGATCAGATCCTCCAGCTCGACCGCGGTTGGCGCCGGACGCGTGGCGCGCCCCGCTGGCGACGACCGCACGCGGCTCGGACCCGAGGCGATGGCTTGCGGCAGATGAATCGGCGCGATCCGGTCTAACCCGCGCGACAGCGCCGCGGCCGTGATCAAGACCTTTTGTAGTTCCCGTACATTCCCGGGCCATGCGTACAGGCTCAAAGCCTGCAAGGTCAGCAGCTCCACCGGCTTGATCTGCGCGCTCAACAGAACGCCGGCGAGCGCGCCCAGATCTTCGAGGCGATCGCGCAAGGGCGGAATGCGAATCGGCTCTGCCCCCAGCCGCGCCGCCAGATCCGCACGCAGGCCCCCCTGCCCGGCCGCCGGGGGTGCCGTCCGGCTGGTGGCGGCCAGGATGCGCACGTCGATGCGCCGCGGCCGCGTGCCACCGACGGGCGTCAACATGCGATCCTGCGTGAACCGCAGCAGCTTCGTTTGCAGCTCGGGCGCCATATCCCCGATCTCGTCGAGAAACAGGGTGCCATCGTTGGCCATTTCGAATAGGCCACGCTTGGCGGCCACGGCGCCGGTGAAGGCGCCGCGGGCGTGGCCGAACAATTCGCTTTCGA
>PMNO01000558.1 GCA_003161835.1 Myxococcales bacterium
GGGCGTGTCCGGTGGCCTTCCAGGTCGATTCGTTTGCACCGACCGACCCGAGCCCGCTTCCCGCCGCTCCCGCGCTGCGGAGCATCGTCGCCGATGCGCCCAAGGCGACGTCCGCGCGCCAGGGCCCTCGGGCGGGCGTCAGTCGCAGGGCGGCCCCGCCCCCAAACAGCGCGACGCTGATGTCGATGGGGCCGTCGGGCGTTGTCAGGCGGGTGGGCAGAAGCGGGAACACCCCCATCATCTCCAGTTCGACAGGGCCGGCGATCGGCCCGCGGCCCATGACCGCCAGCGTTCCGACGGGGCCGATTCCTCCCGGACTGGCCAGTACCGCGGGGCCAACGGCGATCTCGAAATGGTCCCGCTGTCCCGCTGGACGCTCCGATCCGGGGGGCCGCGTAACGGACGGGAGGGTGGAACGATCGGGCTCATCCGGGCGAGTGGTGCCAGCGGGCCTCTGAACGGTGGCGGTGGCCGGTGAGGTTTCCGGCTGCGTTTCGGGCGAGCGCGGTTCCGTGTTCTCCCGACGACCGGTGTCCGCGGGCGCGGGGCGAGGGGCGATCGTCCTTCGGGTGGCCGTGCTCCTGTCGATCGAAGGTTCTTCCGGGGGCTGCGGCTGGCCCTGGCCCTGGCTCTGACCCTGGCCCGGCTGGTCGGCTGCGGTGCCCCTGACCGCGGCCACCGCGGGTGCCCCAACACCGGGCCCGCGCCGCTTCACCTCCAGAAGGCTGGCCCGCAGAAATTCCACCGTTCGCAACGCGATCACCGACAGCGCCGCATCGGAGGTATCCGCCTTGAGGGAGCGCCGGCTCAAGACCCGCGCCGTCGTGTCTCCGGTCCAAACGTCTGTTCCGCGCGAGCGCGGGATGATGCGGATTGCCGCGCTCGCGCCNNCCGACGGCGGCGAGCTCGGCTTCGAGGCGCGCCACCAGCGGATCCGGCTGGGCCGGGGTGAACAAGACCACCTTCGTCGAGGGGCGGAACAGGGGCGCGGCTTCGGCGCGATTCTCCAGGATTCCGCGCTGCCCGCCTGGTGTTCCCGCCGCCGCGACGACGAGGCAGGCCATTACAGCTGTGCGGGCCGTCCGGGCCGGAATCCGCGAACGAGCACCAAGCATTGCGGCCCGAGTGTACGGGGATACGCCGGGCACGCCAATGGCGTCCAGGACCGGGGGGGCGGCAGAAGCGGCGTCGCGTCTGTAAGGACGGGGCGCGCGAGACCGCAACTAGGATGCAACCCGGTTGTTTGCGCGGCCGGACCGCGGGGGTCGAGCCATGAGGTCACAAGGAGAACGCCAATGAAGAAGACGTTGAATACTTCGTTCAGTTCGGTGTTTGCGGGCGCGTGCCTGGCCACCCTGGGTCTTGCCTGCAGCAGCTCGTCGAGCTCGCCGCCGGCCAGCAGTGGTGGCGCCCCGGGACAGTCGGCTACCGGCGGCATGGCTCAAACGTCGGGTACGGGTGGGGCAGCCACCAGCTCGACCGGTGGCGCGGCGGTCTCGACGTCCGGCGGCGCGCCCGGCTCCGGCGGTCAGGCGAGCCTGGGCACGGGTGGCGACCAGAGCGCGGGTACGGGCGGCGCCGTCGCAAACGGTGGCAGCAGCGGCGCGGGTGGGCGCGCGGGCGCGGCCGGAGGCAACCCGGGTTCCGCTGGCACCACGGGTGGCGGTGGCCAAACCACGGGCGGTGGTGGTCAGGGAACCTCGAACCTACCGATCATGGCTGGTGGTGATTCGAAATGTGCCACGCCGATGGTCGCGATAGGAAGTCTGTGCGACGGCTTTGAGGGGCCGGCCATCGGCGCTGCGGGAAGTCCGTTCATGGCCGACGCCGTGGGCGCCGGTTCCACGGCGGTGGTGGACACCACCAAGGCGTACCGCGGCACGAAGTCCGCGCATTTGAAAATGTCCACCAGCCGCGCCTTCATTACGGAGACCGGAACGTTCAACCAAATGGGTACCGCGGCCACCAACAATGACATGTGGGGCCGGATCTTCATCTGGTTCGAGGCCGCGGCTTCGCCGGGTGGTCACACCGTCTTCATCCGCCTCGAGGATCCCCTGCTATCGGGAATGTCCAAGGAGCTGCATCTCGCGGGTGAAAACGAAGGCACCTTCGGAGCGGAGATCCGAACCACCTCGGACCTGTGGAAGATGGGAACGGTCAAGTATCCACTGGCGACGCCCCGCTGGGAATGCTGGGAGTGGCACACGAGCAGCACGAACGCGCTCGAGTTCTATATCGACGGCAAGATCATGCCGGCCATGACCGTGACGGCGGCGAACAACTGGCCGTTTCCAACCTTCAAGAAGATGTCGCTCGGCTTCCTGTCTTTCAGGGCCGGGAACAATGCCACGGAGACCTGGATAGACGAGGTTGCCGTCGGTACGAACCGCATCGGTTGCGACAACTAGACGACGGAAAATACCGCACGGCCCGCCCTGCTCGGCGCCTCGCCCCGGCGCGGGCGGGATCCCGGCTCCACGCGGCGCGCGCTTGCTGGCGGAGGCCAGAACCGGGAATATGGTCGGGTGTCCAACGAGCGGATCGTCCTGGCCGGATTTAGCGTCGCGGGTGTGGAAACCGCGATAGAGGTCCCCAGCCTCAAGCTGGTGTTGGACATGGGCCGTTGCTCGCGAACCGCCGTCAACCAACCTTTCGTTCTGGTGAGCCACGGCCACCTGGATCATGCCGGGGCGCTGACTCAACACGCCAGCCGCCGCTCGATGATGAAGATGCCGGAGCCAACCTATCTCGTTCCTGGCGCGATCGCGGGCGAGGTGGAACGCCTGTTCGACGCCGCTGGCACGCTCGATGGTCAGCCGATCCCCAGACGGGTGGTGGCCATCGAGCCGGGCCAGACCTTCGCGCTGCCCGGGGGCCGCTGGCTCCGACCGTTTCCAACGTTCCATCGGGTCGCGAGCCAGGGCTACACGGTGTGGGAGCGTCGCCATCGCTTGCGCGCTGAATTTCAGGGCACTGCCGGTGCCGCGCTGGCGGATCTCAAACGCCGCGGGGTCGAGGTCGACGAGCCCCACGACGTCGCCCTGTTGTCATTCACCGGCGACACCCGGGTCGAGGTTCTGGAGTCCGTTCCCGAGTTGCAGCAAACGGAGACTCTGGTCATGGAAACGAGCTTTCTCGACGGCAGGGTTTCGGTCGAGGACGCGCGGGCGATGGGCCACATCCACCTGGATGAGGTGCTGGACCGCCGCGCCTTGCTGCCCCGCCGAGACATCGTCTTCTGCCACGTGTCGGCACGTTACGGCCAGGCCGAAATCGAACGCATCGTGGCCGCGCGCTTGCCCGATGAGCTTCGCGAGCTGGTCCGCGTGTTGGTCTGACCCAGCCCCCCCCGCCGACTGCGCGGAAGACTCTAAGGGGCGACGATCTGGCGCGCCAAGGGCGCGTAGGGTCCCGAGGTGGCCTGGCTCAGGTAGGCGCGCGCCGCACGACGGGCGCGCGCTGCCTCGCCGGCGCGATGCCAGGATTCCATCTCGCGGCCGAGAGCTTCGCTGACCAACGCACCCTTCGGATACCGCCGGACATAGAGGTTGAACCAGTTACCGGCGGCCTGGAAATCGCGTCGTTGTTCGAACGCGATCAGACCCAGCGCAAAGGCCGGTCGATCGCTCGCCGGAAAGCGGCGGCGCGCGGTTTGATAGGCCTGCTCGGCGCGCGGAGCGTTGCGCGCCAACCGCGCGACGTCGCCCAGTTGCACGAGATCGTCGGCGCCGAGCTTGCGGCACGCCCTCTCGAACCCGGTATGCTCCACTTCCCGCAGAGCTTCCGGATAGCGCCCGGCGCGTGCCAGCGCTTGCCACGCACGTGATCCCCCGGCCGGGCCTCGGGCGAGGGGCGGCAGCGCGGGCGGGGCAGGCGCCTCCGACGGGGCGTCCACCAGAGGTTCGGTCGCGGCCGTCGGTTCAGCGGGAGCCGCCACCGGCGCGAGCTCCGGCTCCGACGAAGCCGCCAGGGTCCAGCGTGATTCACGGGAGCTGGCATGAAACCGTTGACCCGTCGTGACGACGACCGGCGAGCCCGCCGCCAACCGCCCGCCGCGCACCTCGACCGTTCCTTCCGCCATCACCACGGTCAAGGCTTCGGCCTGGTCATTCCAGGCGATCGAGAATCGCGTGCCCGTGACGGTCACTTCGAAAGAGCCTGCTTGTAGTTGCCAGCGCGTGTCCCTCTGATGCCGTACGCTCACGTCGGCGCGACCCCGCTCCAGGCGCACGGTGGCGCCCCGCGC
>PMNO01000016.1 GCA_003161835.1 Myxococcales bacterium
AGGTTCTGATCGATGCGCAGGTACCCTTGCCCCTGCGACGCCTTTGGCTTCGTGAACACGATGACGAACTTCTGGTCCTGGCTTCGCCGGTAGACCTCGCCCTCGTAGACGACGTCGACCTTTTCCTTCTCCTTCTGCTCCATGTAGATGTGCGAGTGCCAGTCGCCCTGGTTCTTCTGCCGTTCATCAACCGCCTTCAGGACGTCCACCAACTGCGGTTGCGTCAGGGCGCCGCGCGCCGGACCCGACAGGACCAGCGCCCCGATCAACAAAACACCGCCCGTGAGGCGAGAAACGCGCAGAAACATGGTCATCAATCTCCGTTGTCGGTTGTCGGTTGTGGGCAGTTTTCGTCGGTTGGTTTTCGTCGGATCGCGGGCGATCAACCAAAATGAGACATCGCCGCCACCGGCTTGAGCCGGGCGGCGCGGAACGATGGATACAGCGCGGCCAGCGCGGTCACGACGGTCAGCAAGCCCACCGAGGAGGCCAGCGATTGCGCATGGACCGACAGGTGCAATCGGTCCGACATCAAGAAGAGCTGCACGCTCAGCGGCACCGCGATGTGCATCGCGTTCAACCCGGCCGCGATCAATGCCCCGGCCAACGCCCCTCCCAGGGTGCTGAACAGGCCCAGCAGCACCGACTCCAGCAGAAACATCCACAGCACCCCACGCCGCTGCATACCGATCGCCCGCAGGGTACCAATCTCGCGCGTTCGTTCCCGGATGGCGATCCACATCGTGTTCATGATGCCGGTCACCACGATGGCGATCAGAATGATCAACAACAGCGCGGTCAACCCTTTGAGGAGATCGAGGGTCCAGGTCATGAACGACAGCTCATCCTCCCAGGTCGTGACGTCGAGCTTCTGGCCCGTCCAGTCCTCGCGATTCACGGTCTCGAACTTCATCCAGAAGGCGCGCGGGTCGGCATCCATGACCCGGTAGCCGGCCTGCTCCAGGGCCCCACGCAATCGGGCCGCAATCTTGGGTAGGCTCCCAATCGCGTTCTCGCGCAGATGGAGGTGGATGGCGCCGGTGGCGTTCGGATTCAACTGGTACAGCGCGCGTAGGCTCGCCGCCGGAACATACACGTTCCACTTGCTGAGCAGCCCGATATCGCGCGCGACCGCCACAACCCGCGCGTCGATGGTATTGGCCACCCCGCGCGTGGTTTGCGCGGAGATCGTGATCGCGTCTCCGACCTTGACCCCCAGCTTTTCGACCTGGCCCTCGAACAACAGGATCGTCCCGGTTTGGGCCAGATCCTCGATGTTTCCCGAGACGATCTGCAGAACGTTCTTGAACGCCGGCTCCTCCCGGATATCGATCCCGTTGATTCCGGCCTGCATCGATCCGAGGTCGGAGATCACCTTGGCCCAACCGCGCCCACGTTGGACGGCGAAATCCAGCTCGGGCACCGCCTGCTTGGCGACCTCGAGAACCTTCTTCCACTCGGTGACGACGGGCGCGGACTGACCCGCGGTGACCTTGAAGAAGCCGCCCACGTTGAGGTGACCGGTGCTGAGCGTCGTGGCGGTGTGGGTCATCGTTTCGCGAATGCCCGTCGACAATCCGTTGAGCAGAATGAGCAGGGCCGTCACGGCGCCGATCGCCGTTCCCAGGAAGAACGTCCGCCGTCCGTGCTGGGTCAGATTGCGAAATGCGATTTGGAAATCCGAGATGAGGCGCGACAGCATGATCAATCCTCGCTTTGCATCGCCTGGCGCGGCGTGACCCGCATGGCCAACCAGGCTGGGTAGAACCCGGACAGGGCACTGACCAACATCACGATCGCCAGGGCTCCCACCAGATTCGTGGTGGCGATCGCGGGATGAAGCCGCGGCCCGGAAAAGAAGAAGTAGAAGATGTCGTTCTTGGCCGGAATTCCGATCTTGCCAATGAACGTCACCAGAGCGGCGCCCACCCCGGCCCCCGCGGCCCCGAATATGAGGCCGACAACCAGGGCCTCGATGACCAGCATCCAAACGATGAACCGCCGCTGAGCGCCGATCGCCCGCAGGGTGCCAATTTCGCGGACGCGTTCCAGGGTCGCCATGACCAGNNATCACCAGGGCCACCACGAAGATGATGAGAACCGCCGTGTAGAGAACCGCGCGCATCATGGTGACGAATTGACCGATCAGCCCGGACGCCTTCTGCCAGGTGATCGCCTTCAACGGCACCCCCGCCCGACGGCCCGCGTCCTCGATGGCCAAGATGGTCTCGGGAATCTTCTTGGGATCCTTCAAGATGACCGCGGCATTCAGAACCACGCCGCTCTGGAGCTGAACCGGATCGTAGACCCGTTTCGTGAGATCTTCGCGGATCATGCGCGCACCAAAGCCTTCGGACTCAGGGGGACGGAGGCCCGGCGTCGCCTCGGCCACGATCGTGCGCCCGGTCGGCACGAGCGGGGCCGGGGCGCCCCCCGCGGCCAAGGGAGCTGCCGCCGGCTCTCCCGGCTTGCTCCCAAAAAGCTCGGCCTCCGCGTTTTCACGCGAGACGTCCTTGGCGTTCATGGCGGCCTTGAGCGCCAGGATCTCTTTTTCGCGCTCCTCCGTCAGAAAGCCGTACAGCTCGCGAAAGGACACCATATCCATCAGGCTCAACGAGCCGGCCTGCGGTGACTTCTCGAGGCCGGTGAAATTGAAGGTCCCGTAGACTGGCAGATTCACCGACTGCACGTACCCGCTCTTGGTAAACGCCTTGATTGTCAGGTTGTCGCCGATGCGCACGCGGTAAAGCTGCAGCGCCGGGGCCAGCTGGTCGTAGAAGAACCGATAGCGCTCATCGAAGTTGGCGTCGTCCATGCGGAACAGCTCCGACAGCAGCTTGGTGACGTCAGCCTCGCTGCTGTGCAGCTCCTGCTGCAATTTTGCACGGAACATCTCCGTCCTCGGCCCGTCGAGCTGCAACAAGATCTCCCGCACCTGGCTGCTGTTCTGCTTGACGAANNAGGCGGCGCGCGGTCTTCAGCTTCACCTGGTCTTCATAGATGAACTTGGCGAACAGGAAGCCGCGCTTGCCGCGCGGGATGGTCGTGCCATCCACGATCTTCATGCGGTCGAACGAGCGCGCGAACGATTCGGGATCAGTCCCCACGTAGCGCAGAAACAACATGTCGGCGTCGGTGGCCTGCGGCGCGATGCGGTTCTCCAGGAATTCGAGGCCGTCCATCGGGTCCTTGTCGAACCCCTGCCAGAATTCGCTCGAGGCCGCGCGCGCCACCGCCGCCGCGTCCTCCGCCGAGAGCGTGCGTTCGTCGTGGAGCTGACCGATGTTCTTGATATCGGCCTGGAGCACCGTCAGGATCTGGCGTACGTGTCCCTTCGACGCCTCGTAGCCTGCCCGATCCGCGGCGGAGGCTTGGCCCGCCACCTTCTTGCGGGCCTGATCGCGCAACTCGGCGAGAGCCACGTCAATGGAATTTCCAGAGGTCACGATCGCGCCGTTGATCCCCATGGGAACCACGGCTTTGACATTGGGGACCGCGATCAGGGTGTCCCGAATCTTGCTGAAGTCGTCCAGCTGAGCCAGGTCCGCCCCGTCGAGGTTGAATCCCCCCATCACCTCCAGCTCGTCCTTGGACTTGCTGGAATACACCTGGATGTGGCCGGCGACGCTGCCGATGATGCTGCGGCTCATGCCCTGGTCGATGCTGTCCAGAAACGATGTCCCCACCACCACCAAGAACGCGCCGAAAAAGATGATGCCGCCCACGATGATCGTCTTGAGACGACTGGCGAACAGATTCCGGAACGCGATCTGCGCGATGACCCCGAAGGTGGAGAGGTTGCCTTTCATCAGGCCGGTCCCCTCGCCGGAGCGGGGTGCGCCGCCCCGACGGCGGCCACCACATCCGTCCCGGTCAAACGGTCGACCAGCCTGCCGTCGGCCAGTCTGACAATGGTGGTGGCGTTCGCCATCACCTTGGCGTCGTGCGTGGAAAAGATGAAGGTGGTCCGCTCGGTGCGGTTCAGCTCCTTCATGAGGTCCAAGATGTTCTGGCCGGTGACCGAATCGAGGTTGGCCGTCGGTTCGTCGGCCAGAACCAGCTGCGGGCGGGTCACCAGAGCACGAGCGATGGCGACACGTTGCCGCTGGCCGCCCGACAGCTCGCTCGGGCGATGCCGGGCGTGATCCCCGAGGCCCACGCGTTCCAGAAGGGCCATCACACGCGACCGGCGTTCGGCTTTCGACAGCTTTCGCTGCAAGAGCAACGGCAACTCGACGTTTTGGAAAACACTCAAGACCGCCACCAGGTTGAAGCTCTGAAAGATGAAGCCGATGGTGTTGAGCCGCAAGTCGGTGAGCGCGCGTTCGGACAACTG
>PMNO01000461.1 GCA_003161835.1 Myxococcales bacterium
GTAAGCCGGGTTCTGTTCCCGCGTCGCCGCGGGTGGAGTCATTCCTCTGGACCGCCCGTTGCCGGACGGTTCTAGCGACCGACTCGAGATCGGATCGGCGCGGGCCACGCCGGTGGAGTTTCCTCCACGATCCCGGACTGGTCTTGCTCCAGGTGGGGTTTGCCGTGCCCCCCTCNNTGTTTTCTGTGGCACTTTCCTTCGAGTCACCTCGACTGGCCGTTAGCCAGCACCCTGCCCTTTGGAGCCCGGACTTTCCTCGACGGGTCCTTTCGGCCCGCCGCGACCCCCACACCAACTTCAGCGAGAAGCGCGGCGGAGTATAGCCACAACCATCGGGCGGCGGGCGGCGAAACCAGCTCGCCCCTCGCGAATCAACCGGCGGCGCCGTCCTTGGCGTCCGCTGCGTCCTTCATCAGGTCTTCCCAATAGATGATGCGGTGGCAGGAGGGACAGGTCTCGATGGAAGAGCCGCGCTGCAAGACGTTGTAGAGCTGCGGCGGAATATTCATGTTGCAGCCGCGGCAGGTCCCGTTGCGAACCCCGACGACGGCGAGGCCGCGTCGGATCCGGATGCCGCTGTAGCGCTTCAAGACCTCGGGCTTCACGTCGCGCGCCAGGACGTCCCGCTCGACACGAATCTCGGCGATCTTGGCTTCAATCTCCGCGATACGAGCCCGCGCGAGCTCCCCGTCCTTTTCCACGGAAGCGCGCAGCTCCTCCACGCTCTGAGCCCGCTCGGCCAAGATCTTCTTCTTGGCTTCGATGGCCTCGACCAGCTTGAGGACCTCGGCTTCGCGACTGGCGACTCCGTCGCGTCGCGACTCGGTCTCGCGCTGAGCCGCCATGTACTCCTTCGAATTCTTGGCCTGGGCCAACTTGTGCTTGGCCCCGGTCACGTTTTCCTCGTCCTGTTCCAGCTGGCCCTTCTGGTCGACATAGTATCGTTCCGTGTCGGCCAGCTGCCCGCGCTCGCTGGCGAGCAGGGCCTCGACGCGAGCGAGATCGGTCTGATTCGCCGCCAGCTTCGCCGGAACGGCCTTCAACGCGTTCTCCAGTTCCTGAATCTTCGCGTCGTGTCTCTGTAACTCTTCAAGTCGCTTAAGCTGATCGCGCAACTTCCATACCTCCTGTACTGCTTTCCGTGTACTGCTTGCCCGGTGTCTCTTATTTCCCCGACGGCTCCAGATGGGAGGGCACGTCTTGGGTGGGCCCACCTGGATTCGAACCAGGGACCAGGCGGTTATGAGCCGCCAGCTCTAACCGCTGAGCTATGGGCCCCGACTCGCGCTCGAACTGCGTGAACAAAGAACTTGAGAATCTACACCGCGAAACGGTAGGTGTCGAGCCGATAGATGATTACACGGCGACGGGGCCGTCGAACTTTGGCCGGTGCAACACGACCTGGTTGCGCCCGTCACGCTTGGCGGCGTAGAGCGCCTGGTCAGCAGCCGCGAGAAGGTCTGCCCCGGTGCCAAAGATGGCCGGTCCCAGCGTCGCGCATCCAAACGACATGGTGACGCTCAAGAACTCCGTGCCGCCCAGCTCGTGCCGCGCGGCCTCGATGTTCTTCCTGATCCGGTCCGCAACCACCGCCGACCCCGCGGCGTCTGTTTCCGGTAATACCAAGACAAACTCTTCGCCGCCGTAACGAGCGACCATATCGCGAGGCCGCAACCGGCCCCGCAGCGCCTCGGAAACCGCGACGAGCACCTTGTCGCCCGCGGCGTGTCCATAGGTATCGTTGACGCGCTTGAAGTGATCGACGTCGGCCATGATCACGCTCAACGGTTTGCCTGTACGGTGCGCGATCGCGAACTCCTCCACGATCAAGGCGTCAAACCGGGCACGGTTGTACAAGCCTGTCAGCTTGTCACGCTGCGACGCCTCCTCGAGAACGCGGGTCCTGTGTTGCAGGCTATCGATCGCCTCGTGGGCCGAATCGATCTGTCGAGCCGCGCGCAGCGTGACCATCACCAAGGTTTCCGTCGCCTGGTCGAGGACACTCCCGATCTCGTCCGCGGTTCCCAGCTTCAGGTCGAACAGCTCGGCGACCTGGGGCATCGCCGCGGCGGTCCGGGTCAGAACGGTCTCGATGGCCGCAGGCGTGAGCTCCGCGAAATCGGTGGCCTCTTCTTTGAGCACCTCGGTGGCCGTGGTCGTGTCAGCCCGCACCCAGATATCGGCCAGCAGACCCGAGAGCCGCACGATGCGCGCGAGTCCAACCAGGTCGGAATGTTGGTTCAACGATTCGAGATCCCGCACCCGCACGTGGCTCGCCGCCACCGCGCGTCGCAGCGGCTCGGGCAACTTCCAGGTCCCGAGCAACCAGGCACCAACCTCGGCATGGTCGGATTCGAATGCGGCGCGTTCCAGTTCCGCGAGCCGCACGTGGTCATCACCCGCCGCCGTCGCAACAAATTCATAGTCCCGGCCCGTCACGCGACCCAGGGCGAGCATGCCAATGTCCTGGAGCAAGGCCGCCAGGAACGCCTCGTCGGGGGCCGCAAAGCGTGTGACGACCGCCAGCTCCCGCGCGGCTACCGCCGAGATGATTGAACGCTTCCAGTACGCCGCCAGGCCCACCTGCTGCGACTTGCGCAGATCACGGACCAAGGAAAAGGACAGCGCGAGGGTGCGGACCGCGTTCAACCCCAGCAACGCGAGGGCATGGGGCACCGTGCGCACCTCATTCCGCAAACTGAACACAGGCGAATTGACCAGTCGCAGGACCTTCGCCGAGAGCGCGGGATCAGTTCCAATCGTCGCTGCGATCTGGCCCAGGTCCAGATCGTCACTCTGACAGAGCTGCAACACGCGGATCGCCACCGCCGGCAACGTCGGCAGGGTCGAACAACGCTCCAACTTGTCCTGAAGAAACTTGGGCAAAGTCGGCAGACTCGGCTGGAGCGCTCGGGCGAGGGCCGATTCCGAGAGCGGCACGGATGCCGACGACAGTCCCGCGTTTGGTCCCACCAAGGTGGATCATTCGGCAGTTGCCCGGCCCCTCTTGAGCGCGCGCCTGCGGATTAGGCAGGCGGTGAGAAGCAGCGCGGCGTCCCAGGCCATCTGGGCTCGGGCGTCCTCCGGCGCGACAACCTGACACCCGCACCCACTCCCGCTGCCTGTCGTGTGTGGACGACAAACCTCCGGCGGAAACACCGCCGCGCGCACCAGGGTATCGCACTGGCTACCGCAAAGGGACCGCACGCATTCCTTGACGTCCTTGATCTCCCGAAATCGCAAACGCGGCAGCCACGTGCGCCCACCATCGCTGGAGCTCGCCAGCGCGAACCCATCGACGGGGTCCCGGGCCACCCCAAAGGCGGTTCCGTTTCGCTGGGCCAGACCGACCGGATGGAACGGCAGGGGCTGCGTCTCGAATGTTTGCCCACCGTCGTCCGAGCGAAAGAGCGTCGGCGCGCCCAAGTCGTCGGGACTCGCGGGAGCCGACTGGCCAACCGCCAACCACGTTTGGTCGGATAGCCGGGCGAAACCCGAAACAAATCCCTTGGCGACCTTGAGCGGAACGGTCCAGGTGGTGCCGCCATCCCGCGTGACGGCGAGACCTTGATACGCCTCCGGCGCGCCCCCGGCGCTCACGACGCGCAGGACGATCGTGCGAGGATCCGTGGGATCGACCGCCACAAGCCAAGGAACCACGGGACCCAACGCGGATTCGAGGTCGGCCGTGGCCCATGTGTCGCCGCCGTCGCTGGACGTGGCCAGCTGCGGATGGACCCGAACGGTGGAGCCCGAAACCCCGGCCTCCTGAACCAGGCTGTTCTGATAGAGGGTCAGGTACACGATTCCCGACGCCGACGCGGAGGATTCGATGCCCGTCAGGACACCGCTGGCCGCCGAGGTGTAGATGGGTCCCGCGTACGATGCGCCACCGTCGAGCGATCGGAACGCAAACATGCCGGACGTGACCGCGTCATAGGTCAAGACATACACCCGCTGCGGATCGGTGCTATCGGGAAATATATCGAAGGGCACCGCCGGCCCTGACTCGGACGTGGAGGAGAGCACGCCGCCCCCGATGGTCCAGGTGCAGGCTGAATTCGAGCTCAACGCGACGCCGATGTCCGTCTTGGCGTAGATGCGATTCTCCGGAGGCGGTCCCATCGCGTAGCGGGCGCCGCCCGTCATCGGGGTGTTGGCGGCTTCGCAAGAGAGATGCCACGTGGCGCCGTCATCCTCCGTCGAGACCAAGCCGAAGGTGGTCGCCAAGACGATCTCGTCCGGGCGATCGAGGGGCAACAACACCGACTGCGCCTCGGGAAATGCGCCATCCGCGCGAACTGGCGCCGACGCTCCCGAGGCGACGCCCACGACCAATAGACCGACGGCGGCGGTGAGAGACGACCGACCGGACACACGACCCTTGTTTCCCTGGCGCGTGGACAATGTTAAACCTGAAGCGTCACTTGGGCGCCTGCTGGTCGGCAGTCTAGCTCAGAACGCCACACCCACTACGTCCGGAGAGAACCGCGCTTAGGCCCCCCATGCTGCACATTCCTTTCGAGAAATTTGTTCTGGATAACGGTCTGCGCGTGATCTTCCATCGCGACCAGACCAGCCCCCTGGTCGCCGTGGATATGTGGTACCACGTGGGATCCAAGGACGAGCAGCCGGGCCGCACCGGTTTCGCCCACCTGTTCGAGCACCTGATGTTCATGGGCTCCGCGCACGCGCCCTACCCAGCCTTCGATGCGATCATTGAAAACTGGGGCGGCCACAACAACGGCACCACCAGCAACGATCGCACGAACTATTACGAGATTGGCCCGTCCAATCTGCTGGAAACGTTTCTGTGGCTGGAGGCCGATCGATTGGCGACCCTGCCGAGCGTGATCACCGCCGAGGAGCTGGAACGCCAGCTGAAGGTCGTGCAGAACGAACGGCGCCAAAGCTACGAGAACCGCCCCTACGGACGCGCCGAGTTGGTGGTGCCCGAGACGATGTACGATCCGTCGCACCCCTATCACTGGCCCGTGATTGGCTCGCACGCCGATCTGGAAGCGGCGACCGTGGCGGATGTTCGTGAATTCTTCGACAAGTTCTATCGCCCCTCCAACGCGTCTCTGGTGGTGGCGGGCGACTTCGAGCCGGCGGAGGCGCGACGTCTGGTCACCCAGTATTTCGGTTGGCTACCGGCACGGCCCGCGCCCGCCCCCGTCACCGCCACCGTGCGCCCCCTGCTGGCGAACGAACGCAGGATCGTGCCCGATCGGGTCCAGCTGCCGCGCTTGCGCATGGAATGGCATTCGCCGGCCCTGTTCGCGCCCGGCGACGCCGACCTCGACCTGGCGGCTCAGATTCTGGGCGGCGGCAAGTCCAGTCGTCTGTACAAATCGCTGGTGTTCGAACAGCGCATCGCCCAGGACGCGTGGGCCTATCAGAGCTCTCTGATGCTCGGCAGTCTGTTTGGAATCGGCGTCACCGCGAAGCCCGGCCAGGGCCTGGAGGAGATTGAACGCGCCACGATGGCCGTGGTTCAGACTCTGGCTGCCGAGGGACCGACGGACGCTGAGCTGGAGCGGGCGCGCAACTCGCACTCGGCCGATTTTTACAAGAGCCTCGACAACTTGCAGACGCGTGCCGACATGCTGAACCACTACGAACGAGTGTTGGGGGATCCCGGTGGAATGGCCGAGGACATGGCGCGCTTCACCCGCGCCACCAAGGCGTCGGTGCGGGACGCATTCGCGCGGATGATTGCGGGACATCATCTCGTGTTGACCATCATTCCCGACGGCTCGGCCGCGACAACCACCACCGACGAGGATTCTCCCGACGAAGATGAGGTGACCGACGTCGATATCAGCGACGCGGCGGGACCCCTGCGATGAGCACGGACAGCACGCCCCGCTACATGCAGGCGGCGCCCGTCGTGGCACCGCTACCGTCCCTGGTGGCCCCGGTGCCGCTGCGCTTTCAGTTGTCGAACGGCATCGATGTGGTCGCCGTGCGGCGACAGGTGGCCCCGATCGTGTCCTTGAATCTGGTGCTCCGCACCGGCGCCGATCACGACGGCGCCGATCGTGCCGGTCTCGCGTCGCTGACCGCCGAGATGATGGACGAGGGCGCGGGCGATCGTTCCACCCTCGAGATCGCGGAGGTCCTGGAGAGGTTGGGGGCCGACCTGTACCTCGGAGCCGGAAGAGACGGATCGCAGGTGACTCTGCAGGTTCCGACGGAGGAATTCGGTGCGGCGCTGGAGGTAGCGGCCGACATCGTTCTGCGGCCGCGCCTGGAAGCCGACGACTGGAAGCGGGTCGTTCACGACCGCTTGACGGCCCTCGGTCAGCGGCGGGATCAGCCCGAGTCGGTCGCGGATCTGGTGGCGGCCTTGACCCTGTATGGCCCACAGCACCCGTACGGACGCCCGGTCGACGGTTTCGAGGCCACGGTCGGAAACCTGGGGCTCGACGACGTCAGGCAATTTCACGCCACGTTTTGGCGGCCGAACAACGCACTCATTTCCCTGTCCGGGGATTTCGATCCGGCGGCGCTGCGCGATCAGCTCGAACGCTCCTTTGGGGACTGGAAACCGGGACTGCTGCCACCCACGCCCCCAACCCCGACGTTGCCGCCGCTCCCGCGGCTGGTGATGGTCGACCGTCCCGGCGCCCCGCAGAGCGTGGTCCGCGTCATTGCCCCCGGATCGTCGCGCCACGCGCCCGATCGACCGGGTCTTTCCCTGCTGAACGTCGTGCTGGGTGGGAGCTTCACCAGCCGCCTGAACTTCACCCTGCGTGAGAAGAAGGGATACACGTACGGCGCGGGGTCCAGTTTCAGCACCCATCGGCGTCCGTCGGCATTCTCGGCGCGATCGTCGGTCTTCACGCAGATGACGGCGCCAGCGGTGACGGATTTCCTGGCCGAAATAGACCGCATGCGGACCGACGACGTGACGCCCGACGAGATCACCAAGGCACGAGCTTCGCTTCTCGGTCGAACCGCCGAAGCGCTGTCCACGTCATCTGGCACCGCCGCCACCTTCGCCGAGGTGGGCCTTTACGAGCTGCCGATCGATGAGCCGAGCCGCTTCATTGCCGCCGTCGCGGCGATCGAGGCGGCGGACATCCGCGCGCTGGCGGGGCGCTACCTCGATCCCAGCAAGCTGGGGATTGTGATCGTTGGCGATCGCGCCGTCGTCGAGCCGCACCTCCGCGAGATTGGTCTACCCGTTCCACTCATGCGTGGCCCCGATGGCGAGCTCCTCGCCGCGGATTGAGCCCGGGCACATAACTCAAGAGCCGACCGTCCTGATCCGCCTCCGGGCGAGCCACAAGGGCCGCCCACAAGTCTGATTCATCGACTATCCCCCTCGCGCGCGGCGGCGGCTCTCACGCCCCCCGACGCCCGTACCGCCGTCGCGCGCGTCCCCTCCCCCTTTTCCCCTTCCTTACCCGACCCCAATCGAACGTATGTTCGAAGACGACTCCACCCCGTCCCTCTTGTGAAGGGGTATCTGGTGATCGGGGCCCTTGCCCCCTCGATTCGTCGTTTCGCTCGGCAGCGGTCGCACGCTGGTGCGGGCCGCCGCGAACCTCACCTCGTATTTTTCCAGCTTTCGTTCGACCGCCTTGCGGTGCAGTCCGAGCAGTCGAGCTGCGGCGCTCTTGTTTCCGCGACTCGCACGCAATGCCGACTCCAACAGCGCCGCCTCCACAGCCGCCAGCTTGTTCCCCACCGGCAGATCCAGGAGGCGTTCCGCCAGAAAGGCCAACGCGTCCTCGATCACGCCATCGATCGCTTGGGGCGCACAGAGCGCCCGAACCGCGTCCACGCCGACGGTATTGTCCCGCGACTGAATGACCGCCCGCTCCACCAGATTTCGGAGCTCGCGAACTCCTCCCGGCCACGATCGATTGGTGAGCACTTCCAAAGCATCGGACGACAACCGCACTGGGCTGCCCCCCAGGCGCAGAAAGTGATTTACCAGCGCCGGGATGTCGTCCCGGTGTTCGTCCAGCCCTGGCACCGACACAGTCAACACACCAAGCTCGTAAAGCAAATCCGCGCGAAAGGTGTTTTCGCGCACGCAACGCGGTAGTGACCGGCTGGTTACCGCCAGCACGCGCATGGAGACATGCCGTTCCCCCGGTGATCCGACCGGACGAAACGTTCCGGACTGGAGCAACCGTACCATCTTGGCCTGTAAAACCCCGGGCAAGGCATCGACATCTTCCAGGACCAGGGTCGCAACACCCCCGGCCGCCAGCAGCCCGGGCCGCCGGTCGGTCCCGAACAGGATCTGCTCGAGGTCCTCCTGGTTCACGTCCGCGCAGTTCACCCGCACCAAGGTCCCAGCACCATCGCTCTGGCCACCGAGGCGGGAAATAGCCTCGGCCACCAGGGCCTTACCTGCCCCGGTGGGACCCGAAATCAGCACCGGCCTCGCGGACGGCGCCACCCTGCGGATCAGGTCGCGCAGGGCGACCAATGCGGGCGAGCCGCCAACCAATCCCAGGTGGTCATTCCGCAGTTCCTCGAGGTAGTCATCGCTCGTTGCTTCTACCGCTGTCTCCCGCACCGCGTGCCGCTGCTGAATCATGGGTTGGATCCTTTCCCGATTTCGCGACCGTCCACGGGTGCAACCTTCAGCAAGAGCCATTCCAAAGGCGCCCATTTCCCTGGGCCGCCGATCCAGGCTCAAAGTGAGCCCCAAGGCCATCCTGGATGGCCAAGTTGGGCCGCACAGGTCGCGCAGTCTGCGCAGGTTGTGCAATGTCCTTGCGGCCATTGGACCCGAGGGCCTACGATTGTCTGCTCGTTTGCGAGGGATGTGCTTGGAGATGTTCAGAAATTGAAGGCACGCACCACAATCGTCAGAGACACCTCCGAGGGCCAGAATGGCCACGCAAATGGCATCCGTTTATTGGTGATTGGGCGCGATTCCTACGAGACCTACGAGTTGCCGTCCGCGGGCACGATCAC
>PMNO01000403.1 GCA_003161835.1 Myxococcales bacterium
ATGTCGATCGTGGGGCCTCGGCCTCATGCCGTGGCCCACAATCAGGCGTATCGGTCCCTGATCCAGGGGTACATGTTGCGTCACAAGGTCAAACCAGGCATCACGGGCTGGGCCCAGGTCAACGGCCTGCGCGGGGAGACGGACACCCTGGAGAAGATGGAACAACGCGTACGGTACGACCTGGATTATATCACCGGGTGGTATCTCGCCTTGGACCTGAAGATCATCTTCCTGACCATGCTGGGTTCGAAGAAGAACCAAGGCGCCTACTGATTGCGGATTGGGAGAATGGCGCTATCGGGCGATGCCCGTCCGGTCGTGCGTGAGCGGCCAAACCCACATTGCGGCGCAGCATGACCGTGGTACGCTCAGGGTCCTCTCACATGAGCAGCAGCAAATCGCCGGGTGCAGGTGAGGGTGAAGAAGCGGACACTCCCGCTGCGGAGCCTGATCTAGACGCCGAGCTCGATCGGGCCGTTCCAGGTGAAGAGGCGCAGGCCTTCCTGATCGCCGTCAGCGGAGAACATCCGGGCCAGGTGTACGGCCTCACGCGCAACACGAGCATCATCGGGCGCAGCGAGGACGCGGATGTGTCCGTGGCCGATCCGTCGGTTTCGGCGCAGCATGCCCGGATCATCAACGGCAGCGACGGATTCGAGATCGAGGACCTCAATTCGACCAACGGGACCTTCCTTCGTGGCGAGCGGATCAAACGCGCGCGGCTGAAGAACGGCGATCGGGTGCTGGTCGGGACAGTCGAGTTTTCGTTCCTGCTGGACAGGCGAACCGACGTGACCATCGCGCTGATATCGCCCCAGAATTGGTCGACGCGATTGTCTCAGGGGCGCGCGCTGATGCCGTTTCCTCAGCCGGTCCCCCGGTCGTCGTCCGAACACGCCCAGGCGCGCGCGCCGGTGGGCCAGGACGAGTCCGTCTCCTTCGCCGAGGTTGTCCATCGGCTGGTCGCCGTCTACCGCTTCCTGGCGCATCACTTCCCCCTGATTGTCACCTTGTTGGCTGCGGGAGCCGGCCTCGGGCTGGTGTCGGTGCCGCTTTTTCCCCCGCCACGGGAGGCCTTCTGCGAGGTGAAGCTCCAGTTGCAGATGAAATCCAACCCCGTGGACGCGGAACGGCCCAACGACGACTCGACCCAGTTCTTCCGGGGCGCGGAACGAGCCTTCACCCATCCGGAACTGGTTCGGCTGACTCTGTTGACGTTGGATGGGGTGGACCCTGACGAAGTGCGGGTCACCTCCATCACCAGCAGATTGAAGTTCGAGCCCGTTGATGAGCACACTTACCGCGCCACCTACCATGACGGCTGGTTCGATCGCGGACGTCCGGCGCCCGATCAGTTTCTGGACGCGCATTTGCGCAACTACCTCCAGTCCGAGATCAAGAAGGCCCTGCGCGTCTTTAGTGCCGAGGCGGAATTTCTCCGCAATCAGCTCGCGTCGGTGGAAAAGGATCTGGCCAAGATCGCCACTGAGCGAACGCGCTTTCGGGAAGCCAACGCCGATCGATTGCCCGAGGAATCCCTCCAGACCCACTCCAGCCGTTTCCAGCTTGAGACGCGGCGCGCCGAGCTCCTGGCGCAGGTCAGGCGGCTCCAGGGCGACCTCGGGGCGCAGCGGCGAGAGCTATCGACCGAATCCCCCTTGGCCCAAACGCGGCTGCAATCGTCGCAGGTCTACCGAGAGTCGCTNNCATCCCGAGGTGCGGCAGCTCAAGGATGAAAAACAGCGCATCGAGACCCTGATCAACGATGAGATGCGTTCGGAGACGACGCAGGAGGATCGCCAGGCCAACCCGGGGCTGCAGAACCTGGGCAATCGCGTGGAGACCTTGCAGGCCCAGCTCAATGCGGCCCGCAGCGATCTGGCCGACACGGAACGGAGTCTGAGTCAGGTGCGCAAGGTGGTGGGTGATCTGCCGCGGGTCGAAGAGCGGGTGCAGGAATTGAATCACACCCAGGAAGCCACCAATCGCTTGCACGCTCAGCTCTTCGAGAAGCTCAAGAAGGCGGAGTTGCAGCTGAGCATCGAGCGGGTTTCAGCGGAATCCCGGTATGACATCATCACATCCCCGCGCCTGGAGAAATCCAGGACCATGAAGACCCTCGCGATTCGTTCGGCCCTAGGGCTCTTCGTGGGCCTGATGCTGGCGGCGATGCTGATCGCGGTGCGCGAGGGTCGACGTGTCGCTGGCATCTCGATGGACTATCGCAGACCTACCTTTACGCGTTAACGTGCGCATCGCCATCGTGTCGCTCCTCNNGAGCGTCCCTTCGTTTGGGCGAAGGATGTGCCTGCGGTTGCCATGGAAGCCGAACCCGTGGTGCACGCCCGTGACACGATCATGGTGCACGTGCAAGACCAGCTCGCATTGTCCGGGGAATTCGTGATCCGCGAGGACGGCGGCTACACACACTCGATGCTCGGCAACGTCATCGTCGAGGGCAAGACCCCCGCACAAGTCGCCGAGCTGTTGCAGATNNGCATCGCCATCGTGTCGCTCCTCCTACTCAAGATCGGGCTCAAGATCGGGAGTCTTTCATTGTCGCGGTTCCGATCCGCGCCGGCTTGGCTCGGTGGTGTTTGTCTGGTGGTGGGATGGCTCGGGGCAGGNNCAAGTCGCCGAGCTGTTGCAGATTCGCTTGGTCAATGTCGTGGTCAACCCGCGGGTCACGGTCTCCATCACCCGCAAGGCATCGGCGCGCGTGAACGTGGTGGGCGAGGTGAAGACCCCCGGTTCCTATGAGCTGGGCCGCGATCGGAGCGTCACCGCCGCCTTGGCCGCCGCGGGCTGGCTGACTGTTTTTGCGGCGGACGATCGGATCTTCGTGGTTCGGTTGGGGGAAAAGGAATCGCGGATCCGATTCAAGGCGCGCGAGCTGACCGCGCCCGATCCGCAGGCCGCCTCGTTTCGTTTGCGCGACGGGGACGTCGTCGTCGTGGAGTAGGGAACATGCTGGGCCTGTTGCCGCTGGCCGGGCTGCTTTTCCTGTCGAACCCCTTCGGGGCCTACGCAATCGTTGTGGCCGAGGGACGGGTCGGGCAGGCTCCCATCCAAGCCGGCCAGAATCCGGAAGCGACGGTTGTCGGCGTCATTGTCCCGATCGGGGCCCTGGAGTACGAGCGCCCCGATCGGCAAGTCATCCTGGACTACGGGCCGCGGATTCTATGGCGCCGCCCCAACNNTCGGCCTCTTACGGCCAGGCGGACTATCTGGCGCTTTCCCAGCTCGGCCTGACCCAGGGAACGTTGCCCCCGGTCCTCGATATTTTCGCCGCATCGGCGGGGACTGGGCTGCGCTGGGATGCGAATCGAATCTGGCGGACCGAAACCATGTTCGAGGCGGACTACCGGCGCACGCTCGGACAGACCGAAATGGCTGCGGCGGCAAACCCGACCATCTCTTTCCGACAGACCAACCTGGAGCTTGATTCCAGCGCCATAGCTCGTCTCTCCCACCGCAACGATCTGGTCCTGACAGCCGGTATTTCC
>PMNO01000596.1 GCA_003161835.1 Myxococcales bacterium
CCCGCCTGGTTGGCGAAGCTGGGCGTCGACGTCGTACGGGGTTCGGTCACCTCCGGCGCAGACGTGGCCGCGGCGTTGCAGGGCGTTGATCGTATCTATCACCTGGCTGGTGTCGTCTCGGCGAAATCGAGCGACGCCCACCGCATGTACGACGTACACGTCAACGGGACGCGGGTGCTGTGTCAGGCGGCCGCCGGGGCCGGCGTACGCCGGATCGTCATGTCTTCCACCAGCGGTACCATCGCGGTGTCCAAGCGCGCCGACGCCGAGCTGGATGAAGACTCCCCGGCTCCGCTTGAAATCATCACGCGTTGGCCCTACTACGCGAGCAAGCTGTATCAGGAGGAAACCGCGCGGCGGGCGTGTGGGACGCGCGTGGAACTGGTCACCTTGAACCCCAGCCTGTTGCTGGGGCCGGGCGATGATCGCCTCAGCTCGACGCGCCTGATCTTGCAGTTCCTGGGACGCGAGATCGCGATCGCGCCGAGCGGCGGCGTGAATTTCGTGGACGCGCGCGATGTGGCGGCGCTGTTCCCGATCGCGATGGAACGCGGCACACCCGGCCAGCGCTATCTGGTGGGCGGAACCAACTGGACGTTCGCAGAATTTTTCGGTCGCCTGGAACGCATGACGAAGGTGCCCGGACCCTTGGTGAAGGGACGGGGCCGATTGCCACTCTTCGCCGCTCATGCGCAGGCGGCGCTCTACCGGGGCTGGGGCAAGAGCCCGCCGTTCGAGCCCGCGAGCGTCGACATGGCGGGGCACTATTGGAATTTCGAGAGCACGAAGGCGATTCGCGACCTGGGATTCGTGGCACGCGATCCAACCGACACCCTGTTCGATACCGTCAGCTACGTCCGCGCGCACTTCCTTGGCTCGGACGTCCTGACCCAGACTGCCTAGAAACGCACGCGGAGGGCCCGCGGCAACACTTCGAACGTCGCCGGCAAGCGGCCGGGGGTCTCGCCGTCGAGTTCGATCGGGATGATCCCTTCGGGGTCGACCGGGGAGACCCGCAGCCGCTGAATCGTGGTGGCGCGGACATCCTCGAGCGTCAGGTGCGTCCCCGCGAACAAGCGCGGAAGGTTGGCCAATACCTTCAGCTTGCCGAGATCCCCAACCGTGACCAATGACAGACGACCGTCGTCGAGCTTCGAATCCGGACAGATCTTCATCCCGCCGCCGAAATAGCGTCCGTTGCCGATCGCGGCCAGCATCACGGTTCTTCGAACGGGCTCCGCCCCGTCCAGCTCCAGCATGACCTCCGTGTTCTCATAGACCATCAACGTGCGCACCAGCGCGCCCAGGAATGCGGATTTGGCTCCGAAGGCCTTCGACGACAGGTTCGCCCGCGCGGCGACCGCGCTCGAAAATCCGAACGACGCGACGTTGACGAACGTGCGGGTGGCCGTGCTTCCGTCGGGAGCCGTGAAGATCGCGCGGCCGGCGTCTACCGTGTGGGCGCTGCTCCGCCGGATGTGTTCCGCCGCCTGGGTGATGTCCGTCGGCAACTCCAGCGTACGGCGGTAGTCCCCTCCCGTCCCGCGCGGGATGATACCCAGCGCGCTCGCGGGAGCGCCGGCCGCGCTGGCAGCCAACAGCCCGGAAGCGACCTCGGAGATGGTCCCGTCACCGCCGAAAGCGACGACCAGCTGGTCCCCACGCATGGCAATTTCGCGCGCGATCTCCGTCGCGTGCCCCTGCGCATCCGTGAATCGCAGGTGAAATTCGCCCAATCCCGCCGCTACCGCCCCCGCCATGCGGGCCCATTTGTTCTGGCTGATGCCACCGCCAGCCCTCGGGTTCACGATCACCCACGGGCGTCCGTCGTGTGATTCGTCCGCGCGATTCTCGACAGGGGCCTGGACTGGGTCACTGGCCATGAGCGCCCGTTGTTTATCAGATCTTCTCTACGGGTCTACATCCGCGCGTCTCGGGCGGCCGAGTAGAAAGTGATCCGCGACGGACGGTGCGCGGTCTTCTTTCCCGTCCGCGGCCGACGGGAGCCGGCGCCCCGCCTTTGGCGTATCCTCCGCGCCCCAGATGTTGTTCGGTGTGATCATGGGTCTGGCGGCGTCCGCGAGCTGGGCGGGCGCGAACGTGTTCATCTCACGGGCGAGTCGTGCCGTGGGGCCGTTTCGCGCGGTCGTATGGGCGCAGATCGTGGGCGGCGTCGCGTTGGCCCCCATCGCCCTGGTCCTCGATCACCGCACCGCGGGCGTCGACCAGACCGTGATCGCTTGGGCCGCCCTTGCCGGAAGCGTCTCGGTTCTGGCGTACGCGGGTCTGTTCCTTGCTCTCGAACGCGGACCCCTATCGGTCGTCGTGCCCGTGATGTCCGCCTGGTCAGTGATTGCCGCGGGGGTCTCGATCGGCGTGTTCGGTGAGACGCTGCGCCGCACCCACTTGTTGGGAGCCGGGTTGGTTGTCGCGGGGGTCTTGCTGGTGTCGCGATTCTCGCAGACCGACGCGCCGGGGGGCGGTCGCTCGGATCCCCGGCGGGTACGCGGCGCGCTGCTGGCTTCGGTGGGGGGGGCGCTCGGATTTGGGGTATTGATTCCCGCTATCGATCGGTTGGCCCCGGTGGCCGGGCGACTGGGGACGATCCCGCTCGTGTTCTTGATGGATCTGACCATCGGCGTTCCCCTGGCCCTGGTCGCGCGCGTCGATCTGAGCCCGCCCCCCCGTCGCACCTGGCTGGTCGTGGCGGCCGCCGGCTTGTTCGAGACCACGGGCTTCGTCTGGATCTCGCTCGGAGCCGCGCGGGCGCCTGTCGCCATCGTCGCACCGCTGGCCGGCCTCGCGTCGGCGTTCACGGTGTTGTTCGCGTGGATCGTCCTGGGCGAGCGACCTGTGGGGCTCGTGCTGCTCGGAGCGGCGGTGGCCTGCGCGGGCGTGGTGACACTGGCGTTGTGAGGGGCACCCAGGCACCCACCAACCCACCAACCACTTCCCACCTTCCCACGACCGTCAGGCGAAGCCGACCGGTTGCCCGGTTGATTCGACGACCGACATCCACAGATCCTCGCCGACGTCCACCTGCTTGCGGAAGCGGGTTGCCAGGGGCAAAGGCACGTGCACGAAACGACCGTGCCAGCGCCCGATCAACATCTCGGTGTAGCCCGCCATCGCGGCATGCACGGCGTTGCGCGCCAGATTCCAACAATAGATGCTATCGGAGGGCGAGGCCGGCACGCTGCGAATCTGGTAGCTGGGATCGATGTACTTGAGGGTGATCTGCGTTCCCTTGCGTTCGAAATGTTCGTTGATGCGGTCGCGCAGCACCAACCCGATGTCCTTGAGGCGAACGTTTCCGCTGGCGTCCGTCCTCGGCGGGGATTCCTTGGTCCACGTGGCGATCGGCCCCGAGGCTTGGTCCCCGGACGAGTCGAACGCAGCCGCGGGCGGGTCGACGCACAGGTCCTGGCCCGCCCCCTCCGCAACGACGATGACGGCATGGCCCCGTTCCGCCAGGCGGATGTCCAAATGATTCAGCAGGCCGCGCGGCCCGTCCAGGCGCAATGGAAGCTCGGGAATCAGAACGAAATTCACATCGGTGCTGGCCAGCGCCGCGTGACAGGCGATGAAGCCCGAATGCCGGCCCATCAATTTGACCAGGCCGACGCCGTTTCGCGCGCCGGTCGCTTCGACGTGCGCGCTGCGGATCGCATCGACCGCCGCCGAAAACGCGCTCTCGAAGCCGAAGCTGCGATCAATGAAGTGAATGTCGTTGTCGATCGTCTTGGGGATACCGACCACGGCCAAGGACATCTTGCGGCGTTCGGCCTCGACGAGGATCTTGGTCGCGCCCCTGAGGGTTCCGTCGCCGCCGATGACGAAGAGCGCGCCGATGCCCATCTTTTCCAGGGTGTCCACCATGTCGGCCGGCTCCTGGCTGCCCCGGGACGTGCCGAGCATGGTCCCGCCTTTTTGGTGAATGTCACCGACCATTTTCGGGACCAGGCGCAAAGGTTCGTGGCCGCTGCGCGCGACCAATCCCTCGAATCCGTAACGGAAACCAAAGATCTGGCTCACGCCATAGGCATGGGTCAACTCCAGAACCAGACCGCGCACGACGTTGTTGATCCCGGGACACAATCCGCCACAGGTCACGATCCCGCAGCGCACGGTTTTCGGATCGAAGAACAAACGGTCCCGCGGCCCTGCCAGCTCGAAAGTCGGCATTTCGGAAACGAGCGCCCCTCTGCCGGCGAATTCGGACAGCCGATCGTCCACCAGCACGCGCTCGGCATCGCCGACATGGTGCAACGCGCGTTGCCCCAGGCGCTCCTTGATGGGTGATTCGTAACGGCACGGGCCCAAATTCTTGACGACGAGGTCTGACGCCTTCACACGCTCCGTTCTTTCGGGAACGGTCAGGTTCTCCGGTGGTCGGGGCGGCAGGTCGGTCAGCGGTGGTTCTGGTCTGGCGGTCACGGTGGTCCGGGATTCTAGGCCCAACCCGGTTTCCGCGGGATATCCGAGTGTGCGACGTTTTGTAAATAGACGGCGCGCGGCACGGAGCCGGGGCGTGGTCCCCACTCCGGGCGCGCGGGCGTCATCTGTTCAGTGAGTGGCGACAAAACGCGAATCGTCTTAAGTTCCCGGTCCCAAACAATCTCATAGGAGGAGTTTTCATGACTAGTATTCGCGCAGCTTCATCGACGGCTCTCCTGATGGTCACCTTCACCGCGTCCGCCTACGCCCAGGCACCCGCGGC
>PMNO01000084.1 GCA_003161835.1 Myxococcales bacterium
TCCGATGACCGAAAATGGAAAGAGGTGGGATGCGAACTGCTCGTCGCGGTCGTCAATGACTTTCACCCACCGGCGAGTTAGTGGTTCATATCCGAAGGCCTCGTCGTATTCCTCGCCCATGAACGAGCGTCACGAGCAAAGGCTAACCCTGCTCGCCGCGCGGGGCGAATTTTGGTATCCGGAGCACAGACCCCGTTCTTCGCAAGCGATTGAATTGTCGGCATCTTGGCGGCATGAAGCCAAAGACCGAAGCAATCTGGGCGGAGCGTATCGAAGCATGGGAGCGAAGCGGACAGTCGGCGACGGAGTTCGCCGAGGGTAAGCCGTACACGGGCGGGACGTTGGCGTGGGCGGCGTCGCAGTTGCGCAAGGGGGCGCCGGGAAAGTCCAAGCGACACGAGGCGGGCGCGCGCCCGACGCGGGAGCGCAAGATCAGAATGGCGGAGGTCGTTCGGCGGCCGTCGAAGACGTCGGCCGTGGAGAGCATCGTCCTCGAGATTGGTGGTGCTGTTATTTCTATTCGACGTGGGTTCGATCGAGCGGTGCTGCAAGATGTCGTAGTCGCACTGCGAGGTGCGCGATGATCCCCAGCGGGGTGCAGGTGTTCGTGGCACTCGAGCCCGTGGACATGCGTTGGTCGTTCGACCGTCTCGCGGGGGCTGCGCTCGAGCGCATCGGGTACGACGCGCGTAGCGGTGCCCTATTCATCTACTTTGGCAAACGGCGCGACGCGGTGAAGGTTCTGTTCTTCGACGGCTCCGGAATGTGCCTATTTTATAAGCGTTTGGACCGTGGAGTATTTCGCCTTCCCGAGGCGTGCGCGCTTGATGCGCGACACGTCGAGCTCGACGAGAGCCTGCTCGACGCGCTACTCGACGGTATCGATCTCGGCGAGGCGCCGAAGTCAGCACCGCGCCGTCGACGGGTGCACTGATCTAAAAGATTGTGCGCTTAGGTGTCGACAAGTCAGCATCGCTTCAGGTAAAGCGATGCTCGCGTGATCGTCGCTGAGTCAGAGCCGCAACCGACGCGCGAGCAGGAGCTCGAGGCTCTCGTGCGTCGCATGCGGGGCGAGCTCGGCGCGACGACCGACAAGCTCAGCNNTCAGCGCGACGACCGACAAGCTCGCGATTATCACCACCGAGCGCGATAACCTTCGCAAGGCATATCGACAGCTCATGGAGCAGTTCGAGCTGCTCAAGCGGCGCATCTTTATCGCCAAGGCCGAGCGCATCGATGCGACGCAGCTCGAGCTCGAGTTCGAGAAGACCAAGCAGAAGCTCGACGCACTCGCCCAGCAGCTCGGTGCCGGCGCTGCCGAGGCCGCCAATGCGGGTTCCACGGATCAACCAGACGCACCGGGCTCGCGCCCCTCGGGGAAACCTCCCGCGAAGGCAAAAACTCCCGGCAAAGGCCGCAGAAATCTGGCTGGTCGCGACGACCTACCGCAGCGCCGCATCGAGATTCGCGACGCTGAGCTTGAGAAAAGTGGCGGCACCTTCATTGGCTGGGAGCTGAGTTACAAACTCGGCTACCAGCGACCCGAAGCCGTGCGCGTGGTGCTCGCTCGCGCCAAGTACAAGACGCCGAGCGTGGATGGAGAGTCCAAGCCGCTGCCGGATGACGCAACGGTGGTCGAGCAGGACGGTAAGCGCTTCACCATCGTCACCGCGCCCCTGCCACCCTTGCTGATTCGCCGCGGGCTGCTCGCCCCCAGCATGCTCGCGCACGTCATCGTCCAAAAGTTTCGATTCGGTATGCCTTTCTTTCGGCAAGAGGAGCAACTCGAAGCCGATGGCATCGAGCTCGACCGGGGCACCATGGCCCGCTCCGTTGAAGAGGTCGGCGCTTGTCTCGGGGCCATCGTGCTCGCTTGCGTCGAAGACGCTCGCAAAAATGCCTTCTGTCTTTCGACCGACGCCACCGGAGTCGCGATCCGCCCGGAGCCACTGCCAGACGGGCGGCGGCAACCCTGCCGGAAAGGCCACTTCTTTGTCGTTTTGGCCGACAAGAAGCACGTCTTTTTCGAGTTTCAACCCAAACACACCAGCGCCGCCGTGTGCGAGATGTTCCGGGGCTTCACCGGGTACATCCAAGCTGACGCCCACGCCATCTACGACGCGCTGTTCCGCGGTGATGCTGTCGAAGACGGCGACGCCCCGCCCCTCGAGGTGGCCTGTTGGGCGCATGCTCGCAGACGGTTTTGGGACGCCGCCGTCTCCGGTTTCGCCGTCGGACGGGAGGGACTCTTGCGAGTGCGAAAGCTCTACGACCTTGATCAGGCGTGGAGCAAATTGCCTCCATCGGCTCGCCTCCAGAAGCGCAAAACCGTGCTCGCACCGTTCGTCGACGAGTTCTTCGCATGGGTGCACGCTCAGAATGACTTGACCACTCAAGCGCGCGGCCTCGTCAGCAAGGCCCTCGGCTACGCTATTCGACAAGAGCTCGCCCTGCGGCGCTTCCTCGATGACGGCCGCCTGCGCATGGACAACAACAACAGCGAAAATGCGCTGAGAGTCGTGGCCACGGGCAGAAAATCGTGGCTCTTCTTCGGCTCCGACGATCACGCCGAAGCCGCCGCCAATCTCTACTCCCTCATCGCCAGCTGCAAGCTCCACCGTCTCGACCCCGAGCGTTACCTCGCTGAGGTGATTCGCGTCATGCCCTACTGGCCGCGCGCTCGTTACCTCGAGCTCGCTCCCGCCTACTGGGCCCAAACTCGCTCCCGCCTCGACCCCGTCGAACTCGAGGCGGAGCTGGGCTTCGTCACCGTCCCGCCGGTCCCGTTGGACACGGCCGAGCAGCCGTCGCCGGGGTGAAGTCGCACGTTCCGTCACGCAGCGACTATCGCGCCTGCTGACCTAGCCTTCAAGAACGGGCTCGACGCTCCGGATACGCAACGTCTCGCAGCGAGGTGGCGGGGCGAAAACTGGAGCTCAATGGACGACTCCCTGAATTTAACCGCCAAAACGCCAAGACGCCAGAAGAGTAAGAGGGATCTGGGTGAATGATGCGAGCACGAGCACGCCTCGTTCAAGACGCGCACGGCCGCGGCCCAGCGCGCGCTTCAGCTCGCACAGTTCAATGACGCAGCGGGTCGCACAGGGCGAGGCTCCGCATCTCAACCTTGGCGCGTTGGCGTTTTGGCGGTTGAAATCAGGGAGGCGTTCAGGGAGCTATCGGCCGCACAGGAAGCGCGAGTTACCTAGCAGTTGCCTGACCAAATTAGGACGTCAGGATGAGAACTGCACCCCGTACACAGCCACTGTGCAAACGGAGTCCGGCTGGGCCCGGCGCTTTGCCTTCCGCGCTACTTGCAGCCAACCTGAGCGTCGTCGATCGCCAGATCATCGAACCAGATCACGAACGCAGAGGGCGGTTTCTGGTAGAACGTGGAGCCAACGATCACGGCTGTGTAGTCGCCCATCTCCGAGTCGGCCTTGCCCGTGAAGCCAATCGACGGAACCTCCACCGAATCGGTGAAGAAGCGATAGCTCTTCGCGCTGACGTCCACGTACCATTCCGCGCAGTGCCAGGCGTCGTCGAACTTCCAGTTGTAGGCCGAGGACGTGCAACAGCCGTCGCTGGGGATGTTGAAGAGCCACTGGTGTGAGCCGGCCATGTTCTCCACGATGTCGACGACACGATTCTCGCCGCTGGGGCCGACCAGCGAGGTCCAGGTGATGTGAATGACGGTGTTGGTCGCCGTCTTTTGCGGCGGCGGCGACGGCTGCTGGACCTTGTAGAAGATCCGGCCCCAGTGGTTGTAGGCCGTCGCGCCGATCGACGTCAGGCTCCTCTGTGCGCGTTGCTGGCCTCGATTGATCGAGTCGCTCTTGAGCGACATCTTGCCGGAATGCGCCGCGTCGGACGCGAGCGCGACGTCGGTGGCGCCAGCGGTGCCATAGCCGGCGAACTTGGTCCACATCGATCCGAGGCCGCCTGCCGTGCCGGTTTCAAAGTCCTCGCACAGCTTGTAGGTTTTTCCAGCACACCCGCTCGCTGCGACGGTTCCGTCGCCGCCGCCGGCGTTCGAGGAGCCTCCCGGCCCGCCCGGGGATCCACCGTTGACACCGCTGCCACCACGGCTGCTCCCCGAGCTGCCGCCGGTCTGGGAGCTGCCGCCCGCTTGCGAGCTGCCGCCAGCTTGCTAGCTGCCACCGGTTTGGGAGCTGCCGCCAGTTTACGAGCCGCCGCCAGTCGCCGAGCTTCCACCACTTGCCGAGCTGCCGCCCGTCGCCGGGCTGCCCCCGGCTGCCGCCGCCGGGCTGCCGCCGGAGGAGCTCGAACCGCCAGAGGCATGGCTGGGCGATGCCCCCCCGCTGGCTGTCATCGAGGCGGGGGCGCCCCCGCTGTTCTCTGAAGAACACGCGGGCTCGGCGATCGTCATCCACGAGATCGCCAGGGCCAGCGCGCACGAGGGCGTGAAGTCGAGGCGAGACATCACCCCACCTCGACCCAGCGGCCCGAGCTGGCCGAGCGCTCGATGGCGTCGAGGACGCGCTGGTTTTGTAGCCCGTCCTCGAAGTTGGGTCGCGGTGACTTGCCCGCCGCGACCCCCTGGATGAAGTCGTGGACCGTGTGGGTGAAGGAGTGTTCGTAGCCGATGATGTGACCGGGCGGCCACCAGGCGGCGATGTAGGGATGCTGGCCGTCGGTCACCGAGATCGTGCGAAAGCCGCTCAGGGGCCCGCTCTCCACGTAGAGGTCGAGCTCGTTCATGCGCTCGAGATCCCAGACCAGGCTGCCCTTCGCTCCGTTGATCTCCAGTCGGTTGTAGTTCTTGCGGCCGGGCGCGAAGCGGGTTCCTTCGTAGTAGCCGATGGCCCCGCCGGCGAACTTGACCAGCGCCTGCGCCGCATCGTCGACGTCGATCTTGCCGCGTCGGGTGGGATCCCCGGGCAGGGGCCGCTCCGACACGAAGGTCTTGAGCTGCCCCGAGACCTCGACCGGCTCACCCACCAGATAGCGGGACAGATCCATGGTGTGCGACAGGATGTCGCCGAGCGAGCCAGAGCCTGCGCGCGCCTTCTCCAGCCGCCAGACCCTCGGAAAGTTGGGATCGACGATCCAGTCCTGCAGGTACTGCGCGCGCACGTGCCGGATCTCCCCGAGCCTCCCGGCGGCGACCAGCTGGCGAGCGAGCGCGATCGCGGGCACCCGCCGGTAGTTGAATGCCAC
>PMNO01000096.1 GCA_003161835.1 Myxococcales bacterium
GGCCTTGGCTCTCACCCGACTTGTTCATGCCCTCATTCTAACAGAGCACGTATCACTGCTCGGCTGGACGGCTGTTGGCTCTCACATAGTTCCGTGATCCACCGGGGTGGGGATCGCGGAGTGGGCCGACGTTGGTTTTCCTGAGACGGTGGCGGAGATCGGGGAAGCAGGGAGGGGGTGGCTATCCGAGAAGCGCGATCGGGGTGAAGCTGTTGCGCGCGACGGGCATGGGGTCCGTCGGGCAAAAACATTCATCGGGCAGAGGCCCGCCACGGTTAGCGCCGTGCGGGCCAGTGGCCGGTTGCAGCTGCGTTACGCGACGGCTCTCACCAGCGAGGAATACGTTAGGCAAAAAAGCTGGCAGCAAGCAAGTCTGGAACAGTGTCCGCTGCATCGTCGTGGCGGGTGCGGCTTCGCACGCCACGGGACGTACCCTCGTGTGAAGCCGGCCGGGACGCTGATCGCGCGATGGTACTGTCCGACGGGACATACCAGCTTCAGCTTGCTGCCGGACTGCCTGGCGAGCCGGCTTGGTGGGAGCCTGGACGATGTCGAGGATGTCGTGGCCACCGTCGAGGAGAAGGTGGCGGCGGGGTCGAGCATCGAGGCAGCGGCCGAGGAAATCCGACCTGACATCGAGCTGGCAAGCGCGCTGCGATGGGTGCGGCGACGGCTTGGCCCGGTGCGGGTGGTGCTGCTGGCGCTGGTGACGCTGATGCCGGGGCGCCTCGGCAGCGAGCCACGCGTGGGCGCGGTGCGCGAGGCACTCGGCAGCAGGCAAGTGCTGATGGGTCTCCGCGAGATCGGTAGCGGGCACCTCGCATTTCTGGCGCCGCCGGTCGGATTCGGTCCCCGACACCAACGGCGGCGCCGACGGCGACGACGCACCCAACACGAAACGGGGCCAGATCCGCCGTGACGAAGTCGGTAGTGGTTTCTCGTGACCCCAATAACGGGGCCCGAGGAGAAAAACGATGACGACCGAACCAACGACCGAACGACATGACGAGACGGCGCTCTTCCGCTACGGGCTGATCGCGGATCTGGTGCACATGGAGCGGGGCGAGCGGGGAACGTACGCCCGGATCAAGGAAAAGGCCTCACGCGACTACACCATCCCGGGCTCTCGCCGTAGCCGCGTGGCGCCCGAAACGATCCGTGGCTGGCTGCGCGATTGGCGCAAAGGGGGCTTCGAAGCTCTGCGCCCGAAACCACGTGCCGATCGGGGACAGCCACGGGCGATCCCGTCCGAGGTGACCGACCTTCTGTGCAAGATCAAGGACGATACGCCCACGCTTTCAGTCCGGATGGTGATCGAGGGGGCGCAGGCAACGGGGCAAGTGCCGGCGGATCTGGAACTGGCGCCAGCGACGGTGCACCGCCTGCTATCGCGACAGGGGCTGATGCGCAAGCAGCCCGATGATCCGACGAGTAAAGATCGGCGGCACTTCGCGTTCGAGAAGGCAGGCGAATTGTGGATGAGCGACGTGATGCACGGCCCGAGCGTCACCACCGACGGCAAGAAGCGGCACAAGGCGTACCTCATCGCGCTGATGGACGACGCCACGCGGGTGGTGCCCTTCGCGTCCTTCGCCCTTTCAGAAAACACCGCCGCCTTCTTGCCCGTCATGGAGCAAGCGATTCGCCGACGCGGGTTGCCAAAACGGATCTACGTCGACAACGGCGCGGTATATCGGTCACACCATTTGGCGCTGGTGTGCGCCAAGCTGGGAATCACGCTCATTCACAGCCGGCCGTACGTGCCGCAGGGGCGCGGGAAGATCGAACGCTTCTTTCGGACCGTGCGCATGACGCTGCTGCCGGTGCTCGGCGCCGGGGACACCGCGAGCCTCGATGCAATCAATCGACGTTTGTGGGCCTGGATAGAGGGCGAGTATCACCAGAGGCCGCACAAGGGCCTCGGCGGCACAACACCGCTCGACAAATGGGCGACAGCTTCCGATGAGGTGCGCCTGCCCGAGCCAGGGCTGGATCTCGCGGCGCTTTTTCTCTTCGAAGAGAAACGCAAAGTCGCCAAAGACAGAACGGTGAGTCTGCGTGGCCTCGTCTACGAGGTCGACGCGCTTCTCGTCGGCCAGACCGTCACGCTGCGTTTCGATCCGACGCGGCCGGCCCGGCCCGTCGAGGTTTGGCACCAGGGCCGCAAAATCGAACTCGCCCGGCGCGTGGATGCCTACGCCAACTGCTTCGTCAAGCGCGACCACACCACCAAGGCATTGTGCCCCTCGGCCGGACCCGAGACGCCGCCCGAGGGCCTGCGCCTGCGCGATTTCGCAGATGCCAACGATTCGAATGGAGACCGCTGATGTACCGAAAACACTTCGGCTTCACTCGGCATCCCTTCGGCAAAGAGATCGCGCCCGACGACTTTTTCGCGTCGGGCGCGGGCAAGGAGCTCGAGGCACGGCTCGCTCACCTCATCGAAATGCGCGGCATCGGACTCGTGACTGGCGAGAGCGGCAGCGGCAAAACATCGGCTTGCCGCAAAGTGGTCACCGCCCTGCACGCCGGACTTTTCCGCGTCGTCTACGTGTCGCTCTCGACCGGCAACGTGATGGATCTGTACAAGACCATCGCCTGGGAGATGGGCCTGCCCACCGAGCGCAGCCGGGCGGCTCTACACCGCCAAATCAAAAACGAGGTGACGCGCCTGTGCGCCGACGCGCGCTGCCGGCCCATTCTGATCGTCGACGACGCCCACAACCTGCGCCCCGATGTGATCGAAGATCTGCGTCTGCTGACCAGCTATCAAATGGACGCGGAGAATCGACTCTGCCTGCTGCTCATCGGACATCCTGAATTGCGGCGACGCCTCAGCATGGCGGCCTACGAGTCGCTCTCGCAACGCATCGTTGTCCGCTACCACCTCGCCGGCCTCGGCCGCGACGAGATCCGGCCCTACCTGGCACACTTGCTCCGCCTCGCCGGCACCGAGCTGCCGCTCTTCGAGCCGGCTGCCGTCGAGGCCATCTTCCAGGCGACCCAGGGCCTGCCGCGCAAGGTGAACCTGCTCGCCCACCACGCCCTCCTCGCCGCCGCCCTCGCACGCGCCAAGAACGTCACCATCGAACATATCCAGGCCGCGCTCGCGGAGGTGTCGTGATGACCGACGCCAACGACACCCGCCGCGCCATCACCCTGCGCCTTCCGCTCAACGGCGCCACGGCCGCCCTGCTCGTCGATCTTTGCGGCCAGCTTCAGGAGGCCCTCTGGCGCGTTTGGGGCGCCGAGATCGAGAAGCACTGGTTGGCGACCGAACCGGCCCAGCCAATCTACGGCCCGCTGCGACCACCATCAAAACGCTGAACGCCTCCGCCCCAACAGTCCCGAACTACCCGAGCCCCGGCCCCGAAACCATCGGCGCCGGGGCTCTCGCTTTCCAGCACCATCTCATCGCCCACCACCGCGCCCCTCAATGAGAGAAATTGCCTTCACCCCGTCACGAACATCCGTGAGAAACAGCCGGTTGAATTACGTGAGCAACGACACAAGGCACGAGTTGCCAAATTCACGGCTTCGCGTGGGACTTTCACGACGCCGGCGGGGCGGG
>PMNO01000651.1:0-1287 GCA_003161835.1 Myxococcales bacterium
GCTGCCAGCTCGGCCAGGGCCGCGTACTTCGAAAAGGGAGATTTGGCGCGAACAAACTGAAAATACTTCAATGCCTCCGGATAGTTCTCGTCCTTGAGTTCGGCGAGGCCTTTTTCATAGTTCTGCTTGGCCGTCGATGAATAGTTGACGGCCTTGGTAGTCTCGTCGGATGTCGCGCAGCCGCCTGCCCCCGACGAGACCATGAGGGCGGCCGCCAGCAGCGTGGATCGCGCAAACCGACGGGGGGGATCTGACGGGTGTTGGAACATCCGGGAAATATGGTACGTAAGCGGCACTCTGTCGTCCAAGGGTTTGATCAAGGGCGCTCGGCGCGTTCCCGTTCGGCGATCCCGATCGCCGTGGGGCGCGTTGTTGCCGCTGGGTTGCGCGCGCGTGTCGCTTCTGTGGGTGGCCGTGTGGGGTGGCTGCGCCGTAGGGGGGCATCCCGCCCCGATCGCGGCCGTCGGCTTGGTGGCCGGTCCTGCGCCCGCGGTGACGGCCGCGACAACTGTCACCCTGGCCGGCGCGCGATGCGGCTCGGGTTCATGCCGGTGCCGCGATCCCGGACAGGACGACGAGGAAACCGTGTTGGCACCGCCCGGGGCGAAGCGCTTCGAGATTCGCATGTCGTCCGCCGGGGGCGTGGGATCGTTCGACCTCACGGACGTGGGTCAGGTGGGCACGGTCTCCAATCCGGACAACGAGCAAAAGGAGACCTGCGTATACGTCGACATTCCGGCCGGCAGCACGCACAATGCGGTGTTGGTCACCAAGGAATCGACGCCGGGGGCCGGGATCGCGCCACACTTGACTATCGCCGAGTACGGGCCGAAAGGACCGTTTTGGTACGACGTGGTCGCGGTCACCTGCGACGGCGCGGGCGGGCGCTGCGATCGGCGCGCCGCCGATGCCTGGGCGGCCTCCGCGCGCCAGCGAAAACGCGGTCGTCTGGATCCGTGTGGTTCGACGGTGGTAACGAAGCTGGCCTGGGAGACCTCCGGCGGACAGGCCGTGCGCGACGGGGGGCTGTTTGCCGATTTCACGCTCCGGTTCACCCTGGAAATAAAGAAGTTCGCAACCGAGTTTGCCCCTGGGTCGACAGAATGCCTGCCCAAGTGATCTGACTCAGGCCCGCCATGAAGGTCCATCTCATCGGAATCTGCGGAACGGGCATGGGGTCGCTGGCGGGCTTGCTCAAGGCCGCCGGCCATGATGTACGTGGGTCCGATGAGCACGTGTACCCGCCGATGTCGACCCAACTCGCCGAACAGCACATCGCGGTCTTCG
>PMNO01000651.1:1402-10820 GCA_003161835.1 Myxococcales bacterium
GAGGGCGACGAATACGACACCGCTTTCTTTGACAAGGGCTCCAAGTTTTTTCACTACCGCCCGCAAACCGTGATTCTGACGTCCGTCGAATTCGATCACGCTGACATCTTTCCCGACGAGGCAGCGGTCAAGGCCGTGTTCCGCAAATTCTTGGCCCTGATTCCCCCCGATGGGCGGCTGTTTGTGTGCGCGTCTTCGCCAGGCGCGCTGGAGGTGGCCACGTCGGCGCGCTGCGCGGTCGAGACCTACGGCCGTCCCGGCACGCACGCGCAGTGGACGTTCGAGGTGGCGGCGCGTCTGAACGGCGGACGCACAACCCTGGCCATCGCGCGCGCCGGTACGCGCGCCGGCAGCGTTGANNGCGGTTTCGCTGGGGGTGACCATCCCGGCCGTGGCCCGCGCCGTCCGCCGGTTCTTGGGCATTCGCCGTCGCCAAGAGGTGCGCGGCATGGCGGCTGGCGTGACGGTCGTCGACGATTTCGCCCACCACCCGACGGCGATTCGAGAGACCCTGCTCGGCTTGCGGGGGCGTTTTGGTCCCGGAAAGTTGATCGCCGCTTTCGAGCCCCGGTCGGCCACCAGCCGGCGGTCGGTCTTTCAGACCGATTTCGCCAGCGCGCTGGCGGTGGCGGACGAGGTCGTGCTGGCTCCGCTCTTTTCCCCCGAGAAGGTCCCCGCGGGGGAGCGTCTGGACGTGGATCGTCTTGCGGCCGATCTCCGTCGGGAGGATGTCCCCGCCCGGGTCATAGCCGGCGCCGCCGAGACGGCCACCCACCTGAGCGAGCGGGCTTCGCCCGGAGACACGATCGTCATCATGTCGTCGGGCGACTACGGCGGTCTGCACGGCAAGGTGCTGGACGCCCTCGGCGATCCGGTCATGCCGGCGCGCCTCAGCGACAAGGCACGCATCGGCAACCTCCTCGATCGGGTGGGGATCGCGCACCCGGTGCTGGATCAGTTCTGGTCGAGCTACCTCATCATTCCCGCCCTGGGGCCTGATGCAGCGCTGGTCGGATGCGTGGCGCTGGAAGTGATGGACGACGTGGCGCTCTTGCGCATGCTGGCGGTTGCTCCCGAGCGGCGCGGCGAGGGCCTCGGGTACCTGTTGGTCGAGACGGCGACCGAACGCGCGCGCAACCAGGGCGTGCGGAACCTGGTGCTGGTCACCGACGGCGCGCAAGGATATTTCGGGCAGAGGCTCGGGTTCACGGTGGTCGCGCGCAAAGATGTGGATCCCCGGATCGCCGCGACCGCGGAGTATTCGCTCGCGCGGTCGAAGGACGCGACCTGGATGCGCAAAGAGTTGTGAGCGCCGCCGGGTTGTTGGCGCGCGAGGAGCTTCAACGCGCGCGCGAGGTGGCCGAGGCCGTCGCACGCGACGCCGGTCGGGTCCTGCTCGAAGGGTGGGGCACCCGGCCCGCGGTCGAGTTCAAGACCGACGACATCGATCTCGTGACGGAATTCGATCGCCGGTCCGAAGCCCTCATCGTATCCCGCCTGGCGGCGGCGTTTCCCCGCGACACCATCGTCGGTGAAGAAGGCAGCGAGGTCGGTCCCGGCCGTCGGCGCGGCGGCGGGCGGGTCTGGTATGTCGATCCGCTCGACGGAACCACCAATTTTTCGCACGGGTTTCCGCTCTTTTCCGTGTCCATTGGCTTGACCGTCGACGGCCGCGCCGAACTCGGCGTGGTCGAGGCTCCGGCGGTCGGTTGGTCTTTTTCGGGGGTGGTGGGCGCGGGAGCACGCTGGAACGGCCGCGACATTTCACCGTCGTCGGCGACCGAACTCAAGCGCGCGCTGGTCGTGACGGGATTTCCTTACGCGCGCAATCCCGCGCAGGACAATCTCGCGGAATGGGCGGCATTGGTGGCGGCGGCCCAAGGGACGCGGCGCCTGGGCTCCGCGGCGCTCGACCTCTGCTTCGTGGCCTGCGGTTGGTTGGACGCGTACTGGGAGCGCATGCTGCATCCCTGGGATCTGGTGGCGGGCGCCGCGATTGTAAACGCCGCCGGGGGCCGGGCGACCGAATTGGACGGCACCCCGTTCGACGGCGAAACCGGGCGGGTGCTGGCGACGAACGGACCCATCCACGACCAGATGAGCGCGCTGCTGCGTCAGGTGGCGGCGTCTTCCGGCGGCGCCTGGCCCTGAGCCGACAGGAGGAAGAATGGGGGCGCCCACCCAGGTGGCACGGGATAGCCCTTCGTACGTCGGCGACCCGTTCGCGCGACGGCTCGCGCGGGTCGTCGCGTGCGCCGCCCTCTTGATCGGGATCGCCTTCCCCGCGGCGACGACCTTCATCGGTGACGATCATCTGTTTCTGGCATTCGCGCGGTACGCGCCCAATCCTCTGCTTGGGTTCGTTCGCGACCTGCATGGCGGTGAATTCTATCGCCCGGTGCCCATGTTGCTTTGGTGGGTGCTCGGGCGCGCAGCGGGTGGCTCCAAGCTGCCATTCGCGATCCTGTCGTTCGCGCTGCACGCTGTCGCCGCCTGGGAGGTGGGCGTGCTGGTCCTCGAGATCCGCCGGGATAAGCGCAGCTCCCCGGGCGTGCGCGCCGGTGCCATCGCCGCCGCGCTGTTCTTCTTGGCGCCAGTGACTCAAGAGGCAGCGTTCTGGTACGCGGCCTCGACCGATCTGCTGGCGACGGTGTTTGCGCTGGCCGCCGTCATCGCCTCGTTGCGCGATCGGTTGTGGCGAGCGGCCTTGCTCTTCGCGGTGGCTTGCTGGTCAAAGGAATCGGCCGTGGTGGTCCCCGCTCTCGCGGCCGTCGCCCTGCGCGCACAAGAGCCCGGTCGCGGGTGGCGCGCAATCGCGGCGCGCGCCGGGTGTTTGCTCCCGGTCGTCGGCGTCTACGCGGTGGCACGCTTTGCCGTGCTGGGTGGCATCGGACGTTCGGGAGACATTCAAACTTCGGCGGTCGGCAAGTTGGTTCAGATCCTTTCGGGTTTGGCACACGCACCCACCGGCTCCGTGATCACGCACGAAGGAATCGCGTGGTTGATTGGCCTCGCGACGTGGGGACTGCTCGCGATCACCGCGGCGCGCGCACGTTGGAGGTCGCGCGGACCGGAGCCAGAGGAGGCGGTGGCCGCCTTGAAGCCTGTGCCTGCCCTGGCGTGGATGCTGGTCGCGGTCGCGCCTCTCCTGGCGGCGCCCTGATAGGTGGGCGCGCGGTATTTTTACCTGCCGGCGGTCGGGATCGCATGGCTCGCGGCCGAGGTCTTGGCGCGCGCGCGGACGGTCATCGTCGTCGGCGTCTTGGCGGCCTTGGCGGGGCTGGACGCGGCGCAGTTCGCCGGGCGCTCGGCCGACATCCGGTCGTACGACGCGCGTCTGGCCGCGGCGCGCCGGGCGGTCGCCGACGGCCTCGNNGCCTTGCCGCGCGCGCGGATGAGCGAGCTGGATTTCCTTGTGGCCCGGCCGCCCCTGCCGCCAGCTGGCGCCTATGCCTTCGGAGATCGACGCGTGGTTGGTCTGGCCCGCCGGGGCGACGATCCGAGCCTCGACGAGGTACTCGGGCGCCTGCCCCACATGCGCTTCATTCGCCTGCGCCTCGGCCCCGGCGGCCGCATCATCACCCGCGATGTGACCGACACTCTGCGCGGTTCGGACCCGGACTCCGCCCCCGACACTTCAAAGTAAGTTGGACGCCAGCTCGGCCAGAGCCGACCGCTCGCCCTTGCTCAGGGTCACGTGGCCCGCCACGGCCTCTCCCTTGAACTTCTCGACGATGGTCGTCAGACCATTCGAGGTGGCGTCCACGTAGGGGTTGTCGATCTGGTACGGGTCGCCGGTGAGGACGATCTTGGTCGATTCACCCACCCGCGTGATGATGGTCTTCACCTCGTGAGGCGTCAGATTCTGCGCTTCATCGACGATGATGAACTGATTGGGGATGGAACGGCCGCGGATGTAGGTGAGCGGCTCGATCTCGATGAATCCCAGGTCGATGAGTTCGTGGTAGCTGCGGTTCATTCCGCTCTTCGCCCCGTTCTTGTCGTTGCGGCCTTCGTTGCGCCCTTCGTTTCTGTTGTCGTTCCGGCTATCCGCCTTGGACAGACCCATCAAGAACTCCACGTTGTCGTAGATCGGCTGCATCCACGGGTTCAGCTTCTGTTCCAGATCTCCCGGCAGATAGCCGACGTCCCGTCCCAGCGGGAAAATGGGACGGCTCACCAGCATCTTCGAATAGGTGTTTTCCTCCACCACCTTTTGNNTTGCCTTGCAGCTTGTCGAAACGGCCGAGCGCGCTGTGCGACGGACTCTCCACGTCGCGCAGCAGGACGTACTGGTTGGCCTGCAAACCGGCCCGCGTCAGCTCCAGGCTCCCCTGACTGAAGAAGGTGTCGACGTCCGTTCCGCTGACCTGAATCTCGGTCATGCCCGAGTACAACTCCTCCAGACTGACCCGCTCTTCCGCCTCGAGATCCACGGACGTCAATCCCAGCGCGTCGGCGCGAATGCGCAGGTTGACGTCCTTGGTGACGAAGATCGTCGGATCGTTGGGGTGGGCGTCGCGCACGTCCACCGCGACCATGAGGATCAGATAGTCCGCCACCTGATTTTCGCGCAGCGTGCGGGGGACGGCCCGCTCCGCGGTCGCCACGCGCAACCGGCCACCGTTCGGCAACAGCGCCCCCTCCGACAACCGTCCACCGCCGCTGCGCAAACGATCGAGCATGCGGGCCAGTTCGCGGGAATTGCGGCCTCGTTCGGAGGCTTCCTTCTTGAACTGGTCGACCTCCTCGAGAACGTAGATGGGCAGGACCACCTCGTTGTCCGCGAATTGAAAAATAGCGCCCGGATCGTGAATCAGGATGTTTGTGTCAAGGACGAAATGTTTCAAGGAGATCTCGCGCGGGTAGGGGGCCGGGGCGGGCCAAGGCGCTCACCCGGGCCCTCGAAAGGCGGCGTGAATGGGAGACTTGGGGAAGGTGTCGAGGAGGCTACTGGGCGGGAGGCGTCGGCGGCGCTGCTGTTTCGGGCATCTGCTTTTCGGTCGTGGAGTCGGCGGCCCTCGACGTCTTGGCCGCGGCCTTGTCGAGCGCCTTGTCGCCGACTTTCTCCGCCGCCTTCTGTCCAGCCTTGGTGCCTTTCGCTGCGCCTCCCTTGGCCGCTTTTCCGCGCGCGATGGTGATCTTCTTGATCACGACGTCGTCGGCCGGCCTGTCGCGCGCGCCGGTCTTGACACGCGCTATCTCGCCCACCAATGCGACGGGCTCGCAGGCGCCGAAAATCGTGTGGCGGCCCGTCAAGTGCTCGGGGGTTCCTTCGGTGATGAAGAACTGCGACCCATTGGTCGCGGGACCGGCGTTCGCCATGGCCAAAAGCCCCGGCTTGTCGAAGCGCAATTCGGGAACGATCTCATCCGCAAAGCGATAGCCCGGATTGCCGGTTCCCGTACCCAACGGATCGCCGCCCTGAATCATGAATCCGGGAATGACCCGGTGAAAAATCAATCCATCGTACAGAGGCTTCTTCTGGACCCACTTGCCACTTTTGGGGTCGAGCCAGGCCCGCTTGCCCGTCGCCAATCCCACGAAGTTCGCCACTGTGAGGGGCGCTTGCTTGTCGAAAAGCTCACACGTGAACTTGCCCTTCGAGGTTTCGATGGTGGCGTGTAGCGGTCCGGAGGCTGGCCCCGGAATTCCCTTCATCGCCTCGGGTAAGGTGAAAGTGCCGTGATTGGGATCGGCGTCCTCGGCCCACGCGCGCCCGCCCACTCCGAAACAAACCAGCGATGCCACAAACGATAAAGCCAATGAAACAATGCGTGAATGCATCTCTTTAGGTCCTCCTGCTGCCTTCTTGGTGTTCGTATTCAGCTCACGGCCGCTCGTGACTCGGCCCAGGCTGGTTACCACAACACCGCCGTGGTCTCCACCTCCCGAGGCGCGCCCGTCGTTCAGTTTTCGAGAATGTCGCGGGGCACGCCCTTGAATTCCACACTGCTTCCCGCCGCAAGGCCGAGTCTTCGGCTCATCCCTCCCGCGATCTCGAGCACGTATCNNGATGCGCCGGTCGCTGCCAATGAAGATCATGTCGAGGGGGATGAGGGTGTTCTTCATCCAGAAGGTCAGGGGCGCGTCACGCTCGAACACGAACAGCATCCCCGCGTCGGGGTCCATATGGTTGCGGTACATCAGGCCCTTCTCGCGTTGCGCCTCGGAGGCCGCCAGCTCCACGCGAAAGGGCAGGTCGCGCGCGCCGGCGTGGAGTATCACGACCGGAGCGGCGGGTGCCACCGCTCCTCTTGCGTCGGGCGCCGCTCCGAAACGGCCGGCGCGACAACCTACGACGCACGGAACCCACACGGCGATCGCGAAAATCAAAATGGCTCGACGGAAAGCCGCTCGCATGCGGACTCAGGTTATCATGGACCCGCAGGCGATCGCCGCAGACCCCGCGGTCGGTAGTGGGTGGTTCGCCAGAGACATGACCATGACAGGAACCGGCGATTTGCCCCTTTCCAACTGGCGCGTGCTCGTGACGCGTCCCGCGGAGCAGGCGGACTCCCTGCTGGAGGCCCTGCGGCAGGCGGGGGCCACGCCCGTTGCGTATCCCACGATCGGGCTCGAGGCGCCCCCGTCCTGGGCACCGTTCGACGCCGCCATCGGTCGCGTCGCCTCATTTGACTGGATCGTGTTCTGCAGCCCCTCGGCGGTGCGCTTCGCGTTGGGGCGCGCACCCCAGTTGGAGGCGCTCTTGCGATTGTCGCCCGCCCCCGCGGTCGCAGCGGTGGGAGACGAAACGGCCCGGAGGTTGAACCAGTACGGCATTCCGGTGGCCCTGGTTCCACAAGACCAAAGACAGGAAGGGCTGGTGGCGGCGTTCGGTGATCGGCTGCCGGCGGGAACTCGGGTCCTGTTCCCTCAAACCATCGGTGGGCGGGAGCACCTGCGCGAGGCCCTCTGTGGCGCCGGCGCGATCGTCGAAGTGGTGCCGGTGTCCCGCACGGTCGGGTTGCCGCTCGACGCGCCGCCACCGCCTTTTGACGCTGTCATATTCGCCAGTCCCTCGGCGGTGAAGGCGTTCGTGGCCAAGCTCACCGTCGCGGCGCTACGAGACAAGGTCGTGGCGGTCATGGGCGCGACCACGCGTGACGCCGCCGTCGCGGCCGGGGTCGGCGTCCATGTCGTGCCCGCCGCTCCCTCGGTCGTGGCGTTGGTCGACGCACTGGGAGCGTATCGCGCGGGCAGTTGAGCCTCCTTTTTGCCATGCCCACGGTCCAGTCAGCCGGTCGGGCCACGCCGGGATGTGGCCGGGGGACGTCGTCATAGTCGGGTTGGGGTAGACTGAGAAAACATGTCCTTTCCCGAAAATCGCTCCCGTCGTCTGCGTCGGTCCTCCCCCCTGCGGCGCATGGTCCGCGAAACATCCCTGACCGCTGACCATTTCATCTATCCCTTGTTCATTGTTCCCGGTTCCGGCGTGCGGCGCGAAATTTCCTCGCTGCCGGGCCAGTTCCATTTGTCGGTCGACCAGCTCGCGCGCGAGGCNNTGCGAGTACACCACCCACGGGCACTGCGGGGTCATCGTCGACAAAGCTTTGGACAACGACGCCACCCTCGAGAACCTGGGACGCCTGGCGGTTTCGTACGCGCGCGCGGGCGTTGACCTGGTAGCGCCGTCGGGGATGATGGACGGCGCAGTGGGTTTCATGCGCGAATCGTTGGACGAGGAAGGATTCGACCACGTCGGGATCCTGGCCTATGCCGCCAAGTACGCGTCCGCGTACTACGGGCCGTTCAGAACCGCGGTGGATTCGGCGCCCGCGTTCGGTGACCGGCAGGGATATCAGATGGATCCGGCCAACATCCGCGAGGCCATCCGCGAGGTGGCTCAGGACGTGGAGGAGGGCGCTGATATCGTGATGGTGAAACCGGCCCTGGCCTATCTGGACGTGATCGGCGAAGTGCGCCGAGAGTTCGACGTGCCCGTCGCCGCGTACAACGTCTCGGGTGAATATGCGATGCTGAAAGCCGCCGCCGAGAAAGGGTGGATCGACCACGATCGCGTCATGCTCGAGACTCTATTGTCCATGCGGCGCGCGGGCGCCGACCTCATCGTGACCTATCATGCCAAGGAGGCCGCTCGGCTACTGCGACGCGCTCCTTAGGTCGAGCCTCAATTCGTAGGGCGCGTCCAGCCCCTCCAGCCCCTCGGGCATCTCCGATTTCGGACCCGCCCCGGCGGGCAACTTGCGCGCGAGTCGCACCATAGTGCGCTCTCCCGCCTTCACGGGAATCTTGATCTCGCCCGCCTTCTCGGGCTTGCCCGGCGGAGCCCGACCCGGTGACGGTCCATCGCCGGTCGCGACGAGGATGTCCACTCCGTCGGGCGCGATGACCCGGCCGACCAGATATCCGGTGGCCGCCGGCGTGAATACAAACCAATCTTTGTCGTCCGCGCTACCCAGATAGCCCTTGATGTAGCGCCCCGCCTCCGCCGGGGTGGCGCGTTCGCGCCAGTCATTCGGCTCGATTTCCCATCCCGGCTCGGCGGGCCCCCAGTGAACCGACAGGCGGTAAGGATCCGCGACGTTCTCGATGGGCTCGGTTCCCTGGACCCACACTTGACGGACCAATAGGTAGGCCTCCGACGGACCAATCATCACCGGCTGGAGCCACTCGCCCCCGCCCACGCCGTGGGCGTCGCTCTTGCCCAACAAGTCTCCCCGAGCATCAAACATCTCGAGGACCAGATCCACGGCGGCAATTCCCTCCAGGCGCGCCGATAGCACGCGAGGCCCACGGCCTACGGGTACGCGAAAGTAATCCATGTCGGGTTGTCCACCGGCCTGGCGCCTGCCAATTCTCCCCTGCACGGGGACATCCAACGGCAAGAGCGTCGCCTCTGGGGCCCCGTCGTTGGGCTCGCGCTCGATCGACGATGCCTTTTCGCGGTTCCGGCCGAAAGTCCAGACGCCGGTGGCAACCGCCAGCAACAGAAGCGCGGGAACCGCGAAGGCGGTCATGACCTTCTTGCGCCGCAGAGATTGTTCGAAGGCCTCGAACTCCTGCTTGCGCAACCGCTCGCCGCTGTCGCTGCCATTGTCGCTCGAGGCGGTCGGGTCCCCATCGTCGACGACCACGGCGGCGCGCGTGTCGGCGTCGTTCCGGGCGACGGGGTGACGGTGACGGGAACCCACGAGCGTGAAGGGCGCCAATGACGGCAGCGGATCGTCCGGCCGCAGGGCCACGGTCCTGGAGTGGGCCGGATCTCGATCGGGCTGGTCCGACCAACTCGCGCGGCCCTCGCCCGCGGGGAAATCCCCGGCATCCGCGAGTCGAAGCGCCACGATCGCGGCCTCGAGATCGCGTTGGACCTCGGCCGCGGTGGCGTAGCGATCCTCGCGCGCCTTCGCCATCGCGCGGACGACAATCGCGTCTGCGGCTGGCGGCAGATTCAGGC
>PMNO01000218.1 GCA_003161835.1 Myxococcales bacterium
ACCTGGCATCACAACTGGTGGGCGGACAATGTCTCGGAACGTCAGCCGCGGGTCCGCTACGGCAAGAACCATCTCTTCAACAATCTGTGGTCATCCACGGGTGACAACTACTGCGTGCGCGCGGGCATGCAGGCCGAACTCCTGCTCGAAAACAACTATTTCGCCGGGGTGGCACGCCCCCAGGAATTCAACAGTACCGCCGACCAGGCGACAGCGTTCATCACAGCCACCAACAATGTCTACAGCGCGACCACGGGCACCAAGGCCGTCGGTGGTGGAGGCGCCGCGTTCACGTCTCCTGCGTACACTTACATGCTCGACGATCCAGCGGTCCTCCAGGCCGCGATCCAGGGCGGCGCCGGCCCGAAGTAAGCGGTACGCGCCCCGGCCGGGGGCTACGAGAAGGGNNCCCTCGCGCCCTTGTGGACCTCGTTTGGATGCCTCGCCGCGCCTGAGCATTGTCATGGATGCCTGGCGAGGCTGGCCGATGCGGGGCAGCCCGACAACGCGGCCACGGGGACGGGTGGAGCGGCCGGTTCCGGCGGTATCGTGGCATCGGGGGGCAACGGCGGCGAGATCGGTACCGGGGGACAGGCAATGGGTGGGGGCGCGTCCGGTGGCACCAGCGGCGGCGGCACCAGCGGCGGCGGCGNNCTCGAACGGGGGGAGCTGGAGCCGGAGGTAGCGCCTTCGGTGGAGGCGGAGGCGGAGGCAGGGCGACCGGCGGAGCGGCAACTGGCGGCGGAGCCGGTGCTGGGGGCACGAGTGGCGGCGCAGGTGCGGGAGGGACCGTCCCCGACCCTGACCTGGTCCTGTGGTACGCATTCGATGAAACTGGCGGAATGTCCGCGGTGGATTCGGCCGCTTTCGGGGGCATGCCGCGAAACGGTGTTGTGGGGACGGCCGGAACGGGCGGGACGGCGACGTTTTCGACCATGCATCAGGTCGGCTCGCACGCCCTCAGCTTGACCACCCCGGCGACGCTGCCGAACGCCAACGGTGGCTATGTGACTCTGCCGAGCGGTTTGCAATCCCTGGCACCCAACAGCATCACCCTGGCGGTGTGGGTGAGGCTCACGGCCAACACTGCGACTCAGAACTGGGAGCGGATCTTTGATTTCGGCCTGAACGCGACCGTCAGCATGTACCTGACCGCCCGGGCCGGCGACGGTGCGAACTCCATCCNNATCGTATTGCCGGCCGGCTCGCCGTACACCGGAACGCTGTATATCGACGGAGCGGCGGTGGCGGCCAATACCGCGATGACGTTGCACGCGGCGGACGTGGGGGCAACGATTGACAATCACCTGGGCCGTTCACAGTTCACAGCTGATCCCTATTTCAATGGCCTGCTAGATGACTTTCGCGTCTACAGACGGGCCCTGACGTCGGGGGAAATAACAGCTCTGTATATGATCAAATGAGGCACGACGACCTTCCCTTCCGCCCCCCCTCGCCCACCCGACAACAGGCTCGACCAATCGCTCAATCGCTCGACTCGATTCGAATTGGTGGATGGGATTTATTTCGAATTCCGATTTCTGATACTCTCATGAACGTGAAGGGAGTCCCCGCATGCGCGGCGAGAGGCACGCGAAACTGCTCGCACGTCGCCCCGCCTGACGGGAGCGACCATCCAAAGACCGCAAACATCGAGGTGGCCCTTTGGTGAAGACCCGACCCCAACCCAAGAACCGCAGTCCCCTGAGCAACTTCGCGCGCGATCTCGCCGCTCGCCTGGAGCGGGTGATGCCCAGCCGCCCCACTCGTGTCGCGCCGCCAGCCGGAGCTCGGGGGCGGCCGGTCCTGCCACCGGTCGTCGGTGGTTCCGTGAGCAGCGTGGCTGAGCGATTGCTCGGCATGAATTTGGCCCACCCCATGGAAGCCATCGAGGTCGCTCTGCTTTCGCGGGCCATGATCTCGGCGAACGGCAATATCACCGCGGCGTCACGCATCCTGGGAATCCATCGCAAGGCCGTTGAACGGCTGGTCACCAAACACAAGGTGAAGCGCACAGGCAAACCCCGCCCGCAGCGGCCACCAGCCGCCAAGCGCGGAAGAGCGCGCCAGCTCAAGAAACGACGCTGAGGACCGCCCGCGGTGGCTGCTGGTACACTGCCGCGACATGGCCTACGGATCCTTGTTCTCCACGAAGCTGATCAACGACGCCCGATTCGACGAGGCGGTCGAGGCGGCTTCACAGGAAATCGACGTCGCGCCCGAGGACCCTGAACCGTACTTCAATCGTGGACGCGCGCAGGCGGGCCGGGAACGCTGGGACGCTGCCGTCGAGGACTACGCACGCGCGCTGGGCCACGACGCAAGCGCGAGCTCCGTGGATCCCGCCGAAATCGACGACGAGCTATTCTTTGCCCTGCGCCAGTGGGCGGTCATGGAGCGCGACCACAAGCAGGACCTGCCCGCCGCGCTGAAGATTCTCGACCGATACTTGACTCTGTGTCCCGAAGGCCGCCACGTGGGCGATCTGGACACCTGGCGTGATCATCTGCGCGGCATCGAACACGTCTGGATCCGGGAACGCGCGTAGGATTTTCGACCGCCCACGGGACCGCCACGCCGGACCACTCAGAAAGCCTGGAGAAAGCCTCCGCTCAAGCGGCCGGGAAAGCCCGCGCGCGTCAGGGTGGTGCTCTGGGTCGCTATCGCCCAATCGAACCGAAGGACAGACGAATTGAGCTGGGGGATGAGCCAGCGCAGACCCACGCCCAGATCGTGGTAAGGGACGATATCGCGAAACGATGCCGCCGCGTGGCCCACATCGTAGAAGAGCAGACCACCGAATCTCTGCGAGAACACCTCCAGGGGGAGCGAGCGCAGCTCGACGTGCCCGACCAGCTGGCTCGTGCCTTCAAAATCGCCGATGACGTACCCGCGCAAGCCTGTATCGCCGCCCAGGAAGAAGAGCTTTCTGTGGGTATCGGCGCGCACCGCGTCCGCATCGGCGCGCGCGACAACGCGCAGCAGGCGGCCCAGGATCGGCGATGCAATGTAGATCTCCGCGTTCATGGTCTGATCGATGAAGCGATCGGAACGGAGGCGCGCCGAACCCGAGACCTGAGCGTACGCGTAGCTGCCGCGGGGCCCCACCGCCCAGCCGGCTGCCCCAGCGACCGGGAAAGCGCGAAAGTCCGCGCCCAGCTCGGGCAATCCGGCCCCAATCATCAACGACAGCCAGGGCCCGAGCAGTCGATTCTCGCGCAAATCGAAGGTGTTGAGGTTGCGCACCACGGCATAGCGCGCGGTGAACAGATCGTACCGAACGTAGGGCTCGGACCGCGTCTCGGAAAGGGGCGCGAATTGGGTCAGAAACTCGCGCGCCAGGTCGGGATTCGTCGGGTCCGTCGGAAAATCGGACAACACATCCGAACGGCGGCGATCGAGGAGATGTCCCAGGGTGAAGCGCTGGAGCACGACAGTCCCNNAACGAACGAACGACGCTGGCGTCGACGATGCCAATCCTGCGCCTGAAAATGTAGGGCAATTGCTCCGTGACAGTGGGTGTCGCCAGGAGATCCTCGACCCGCAGGTTTTCGCCCCGAAAACTGCGAATCACCGCATCCTGGTGCGTGATGTCGACGCCTCCTCCCCAGTGGCTGGCCAGCGCGTACAAGGGGTAGCGCAGCGAGAATTGCTCGCTGTTGCCCTCGTACTGGCGGTTGTCGCGCGCGTACCACGCCGTCGCCGCTGCCAGCAAGGTCAAGCGGGTGCCCGCGATGTTCGGGTCGAAGTAGGTGGGCCCGATTCCCGCCCGGCCTTGGTCCATCTCGAATCCCACCGACAGATACTTCCGCCACCCAAAAAGGTTGTTCTCGGAAAGCGACGTGGCCAGGTAGGACACCGTTTTCTGCTGGAATTCGAGGGCCGTGTTGAAGCGCAGACTCCAGATGTCTCTGGTGACGGCCAACAGATCCACCGTACCCGGTCGGGAGGAGACCACCGGTACCAAGACCACCACGCTGGACAACTCGGGCGGAATGAACTTCTTTCCGTTCCCCAGGACCAGCGTGGGCGGTGATTGCAGGTTGCGAATGCTCTCTTCAAGCAAGGCGTCGTCGTAGAGTTGACCCGAGTGGATCAACAGCTCGCGGCGCAGGATTCCCGGGCGGGTCGTCCGGTGAAAAACATTGAACAACTGGAACAACCAATCGCGCCGCGAGAAGACCTCCTGGTTGACGACATAGATGTTGCCCACGATCTTTCCGCCCGGACGCAAGTCGATCTTCAGTCCCAGCGCCTCCAGTTCCTCGTCGAGGGATTCCTGCTCGAGCCTGCCCAGCAGGGGCCGAGCGGTGTCCGCCTCGGGTTCGACGCTGGCAGCTGGAACGACCGCCGGCGCCTGGGCCGAGGCAATCCGCGCGCCCCAAACGAAAAGTACGAACACCAACCCAGTCGCGGCAAAACTACGGAGCCAGGGCGAGCAGTAGTTCAACACGGCAGGCCCTAGCTAATCGAAATCCGGAGAAAATAGACAGGTATTTGAGACGCGTTTTGAGCCGCGAAAAGGATCAGCGAGCCCGATGGGCTGGGTCAGGCGGCGTCCGCAGCCAAAGCCAATCCACGAGGCCGCTCAGGGCGAGCCCGGTGGCGGTCCCAATCACGTCCCACGTGAAATCTCGCCAGGAGGCATCACCGAAGCCCGCCGCGTCGAGGGCCTCCTTTCCGGCGCCCGCGCCCAGCCCCGCGGCCGCGCCGGTCAGATACCGCCAGCGCGCGTCGTCCGTCGCCACTGAGGCCACTCCGTAACCCCCGGCGGAGATCGCGGCGCTGAGCGAAAAGTGCAGAGTCTTGTCACGACCGAACCACGCGTCTCCGTCGGCGGCATGCGCGCGCGCCGCCCCACCCAACCCCGTGACCCACACCGACCACAGGCCCACCCCGACCCAGCGCCGTCGCGTCATCACGAAAGGAGACCGACGGAGCCGGACACCTACTCGATGGCTTCCGTTGCCAGCTCGGGTTCGGGAGCGCGCGGCAACACCGGCAGACGCCGCCGCAGGATTCCCTCCTCCAGGTGATCCAGCTCGCGTATCAGATCATCGCCGAAGATCTCGACCAGTACGGCGCGCATGAGCCGGTACACGGAAGGCCCGGTGTCGTTCGCGCAAGAGTAGCGATCGAAGTCAGGGCTGAGACCGAGCTCCCGCTTGTCCCAGGAGAGGGGATAGAGACGACACACACGCGGCTTGATCTCGGCGTGACTGAAGCCGTGGACGAGGGCTGCGCGGTGCAGGCCACACCCACGCTCGCCGGTGTGCTCCAGAAAAATACAACCCGAGGTGTCGTCCTCCAGATCGGAGGTCGCGGTGCGCAGGATGATCCCTTCGGGTGCGTCAGGATCCAGCTCGGGATCGCGCTCATCGAACCATTCACCCGGATTCCCGCGGCCCTCGCGCATGATCGACGCGATCTGCGTGGCCCGACGCAAAATGGCTGCTTTCTCGGGGATGAGAACGTCGGCTCCATGTTGGCAGCAGGCATCATTGCGGAACCGATTGTCCTCGGTGACACAGCGACACCGGTGCGTCATGCAATCGGAGGCAAACGTGAATGTGAAGATGTCGCCATCGACAGACTCGATGTCGCGGTGATTGATGGGGTGTCGCAAAGCAATCCGCATCTTGCCATGAACCGCCCCGCCGAATCGAGTGACCGCCTCGCATTTTCCAACCGTCAGTTGGCGGCACGGGCTCCTGGCGTATACTCGACACTCGTACGTCGGCGTGGATTCCATGAAGCGAGCCCGCAGCGTCAACACCCCAGCCCGGTCCCTGGTTTTGCTCGGGGCGATCTTCTCCCTTTTGTGGGGAGCGCCAGGCTGCGGAAGCCGCCTCAGCGAAATCGTGCTGGTGGTGGACACCGATCTCATCATCCCGAGCGAGATCGATTCGGTGTCGATACGAACGACCGGCCCATCGGGAACGACCACGGATACGCCCATCCTCGATATCGAGAACGTTCCGTTTCCCCGGACACTGGGCTTGGTCGACGCGGGAAGGTCGTCTGCAGTGACCATCCAGGTCATCGGACGTCACGGTGTCGCTGCCGACCCGGTGGCCCTCGAAGAGGTCCACACCGCTTTCGTCGACGGAGAAAGGCGGATGCTGTCGATCGTGCTTTCGGCGTCTTGCCTGGGGAATACATGCACACCTGGTGCCCAGACCTGCAGCCTGGGGAAATGTATTCCCATGGATCTCCCAGCCAACAAGCTGCTCCCGTGGCCAGGGACCGTGCCCCCGCCGCTGAACCAGGTGCTGACCCCGATTGGAAATCGAAACCTGTGGGCGGCGGGATGGCGTTCGTGCGCCAACAAAGGTGACAACGTCTACTGCTGGGGCCAAAACGACAACGCCCAGCTTGGTTTCAACGGCACCACCAAGATGACCGTCCCGACCCGGGTGCCGGTCACGGGCCTCATGAAAGCGCCCAAGAGCGTCGGCCTTGGCTACAAGCACACTTGTATCTGCGACGTCGACAAGCAGGCGTGGTGTTGGGGGTTGAACGACGGCGGACAGGTGGGGCCGAACGGCCCTGCCGTGAGCGCGACGGCGACGCAATTGACGCCCGTGCCGGTGCTTGACGACCCGGACTGCGAGCAGATATCCGCGGGAGGCTCGCACACCTGCGCGGTGCGTGCGGGCGGCAAGCTCTGGTGTTGGGGCGCCAACGATAGGGGACAATTGGGTCAGGCCCCCGGGGCGGGCGGTCCGATGCCCCAACTGGTCGCCGGATTGAACGCGGGCACGTCACCGTCCGCGGTGTCGGCGGTCTTGCAGGTGCAAGCCGGCGAGAAATTCACCTGCGCCCTGAGCTCGAACGATTCTGTCCAATGCTGGGGCGACAACGCGAAAGGACAGCTGGGAGACGGGACCACCCAGATGAGGGCCACCCCTCGCAAGGTGATGTTCCCGGCGGGCATGCGACCCGCCGGTTTGGCGTTGGGTCGGTTCTTCATGTGCGTTCTATTTTCGTCCCAACAGGTGGCCTGCTGGGGTGAAAACACGGACGGGATGATTGGAGTCCCCGGTGGACCCGGAATGAACGTCAGCACGCCGACCATGGTGCAGGGTATCGACGACGCGCAACAGATCGGAGCGGGTCATCAGCACGTCTGCGTGTTGCGCCAAAACGGAGCGGTGTCGTGCTGGGGGGACGGCTCGACCGGCAAGCTGGGAAACGGATCGATCACGGGCTCCGTCGTACCGGTCGACGTCGACCCACCAATCCCCGACCCCATCGACCTGGCGGTCGGGATCGTGCACGCGTGTGTCCGCAGCCGGAGCGGCGTCTTTTGCTGGGGTGAGGATTCCAACGGCCAGCTGGGCGATGGCGCTACAAACTTTCAAAGCCAGCCTGTCGAGGTGATGGGATTCTGACCCGCCCTGGCGATCGCGGCAGGGTCGCAAGGTGGATGGGTGGATGGGTGGAT
>PMNO01000453.1 GCA_003161835.1 Myxococcales bacterium
CCGACCATCAGAGCGGCCCCGCGCTCGGCGGCTCGCGCGGCGGTCGAGGCCGTGGCTGCCGGCGACGAAAAATCTATCCAAACCGCTGCGGTGCTCGAGGCGGGCACGGCATCGGTGATGGGGATCCCGATCGTTTCGCCACCCGCCACCTGACCGGCATCCTGGCCAATCCGCGGACTGCCAGGGACATCAACGGCCGCTGCCAGGACCGCGCCGGGAGTCTGGCGCAGCAATCGAACAATGGCGCAACCCATGCGACCGGCTGCGCCCAACACCGCGATGGGCGTCATAGGAACGTCGGTGGTCATGGTGTGAACAAAGCGGTCCGACCGATCACAGAAGGCCGACCTGGATCAACGATGCGCGCACCTTCTCGCGGTTCGGCCCGACCATCGGATACAGCGGCGGGCGCAATTCGTCGGCGATGCGTCCCATCATGGCTAGCGCCGATTTCACCGGTACGGGATTCGTTTCGATGAACAACCCCTCGGACAGCGGCAACAGCTTGAAGTGCAGCTCCCGGGCCCGATCCCATTTCCCGGCGGCGGCCGCGTCCCACATCTCGGCCATGTCGGCCGGCGCGACGTTGCTCACCACCGAGATCACGCCTTTGCCGCCGAGCGCGTGGAAAGGAAATGCCGCCGCATCGTCGCCCGAGAGGACCACGAAAGCGCTCGGCACGCGCGCCAGGATCTGCGACGCACGCAGCGTGGATCCCGTCGCTTCCTTGATGCCGACGATGCCGGGCACCTCCGCCAGGCGCGCGACGGTCTCNNGGAGTGACCTGCAACATCCCGTCGGCGCCAACCTTCTTTGCCGCCAGCGACAGTTCGATGGCTTCCTGGGTTGCGTTGGCTCCCGTGCCGGCCACGATCGGGACCCGCTTGGCCGCTACATCCACCACGACCTTGATGACGCGGATGTGCTCTTCGAAGGTGAGGGTGGGGGATTCTCCGGTCGTGCCGACCGGGACCAATCCATCGATGCCGTTGGCAATCTGGTCCTCGACCAGGTTGGCCAGAGCGTCCTCGTCGACGACTCCCCGGCGGAACGGCGTTACGAGCGCGGTGTAAACTCCAGTGAACATGATGGGCGGGAAGCTAGCACAAGTTCGACCGATTCAGCCGCGCGCCAGGGGCACGAACCCGCGCGCACCGCGCCTGCCGACCGCGACCCGGACCGAGTGAATGCCCTCGGCCGCGAGCGTGAGCAGGCCCGCGCTCGCCGCAACATCAATCTCGCGGGTTTCGGAGAGCACCCCGGTCGGGCCGGCCCTCAGGAGCAGGAGCTGCAAAGTGGGGTTCGGGACCTCGGCGGGGAGCCGCCACTCAACCGTCAGTTCGGCGGTCGACCAGCGCGCGCGGACTCCCGGCACGGCGATCGGCGCCGCCGTCGGCGCGACGCGTGCCGTCGGTGTGGAAGGTTCCGTCGAGTCTCCCGCTGTCGACCGGCCCGAGCCAGATTCGCGGCCCGAGCCCGATTCGATCGAGGAGATCCGAAGCGCCATGCGTTCGCGGGCCGCCGGGTCGGTGGTGCGGACCAGNNAGCCGGCGGTAGATCGCGAAGGCTTCGTCGCGGTGGCCCTGACGCAGACACAGGTCGGCCATGGTTTCGGTTTCGAATGGGTTCATGGAACCACGAGTTCGCGCGTCTTGGCGATGTCGGCCCGGATCTGCGCGACCAGGGCGTCCACGGACTCGAAGCGGTGTTCGTCGCGCAAGCGCTGCACGAATTGCACACGCACCTGTCGGCCGTAGAGGTCGCCCTCGAAATCCAGCAGGTGGGCCTCGATGGTCAGGGCTCCGTCGCTCACGAACGTGGGGTTGGACCCGATGCTGAGCGCGCAGCGCCACGAATCGAGCGTCTGGCCAAGAGGGTCGTTCGCCCCTCCGGGCAGGATCTGGGCGCGGGCGGCGTAGATTCCGGGTTTCGGCACCAAGTCGGCGTCCAGAACCAGATTCGCCGTCGGAAAACCGATCGCGCGCCCCCGGCCCGCGCCGCGCACCACGAGGCCGTTCAGCTCGAAAGGCCGCCCTAGCAGCACCTCCGCCCCCTCGACGCGCCCCTCGAGCGCGAACTCCCGCACCTTGGTGGAGGAACAGGTGAGGCCATGCACCGAGATGCGGCGCACGATCGAAACGCCGAACCCCACCCGGCCCCCCAGCGCCTCCAAGAGGCTGGTGTCGCCTCTGCGCCCCCTGCCAAAACTGAAGTCGTAACCCACCACGACATGCGCCGCGTGCAAGTCCGCACCGAGGATGTCAGTCGCGAACTCGTCCGCCTCGATGGCGGCGAAGTCCCGCGTGAATGGCTCGACGACGACCACATCGACACCCGCCTCGCCGAGCAGCGCGGCGCGACGCTCGAGCGAAACGATCAAGGGCGGCGCCAGCGCGGGCGCCAGCAAGCGAGCCGGATGAGGATCGAAGGTCAGGGCGACCACCACGCCGCCCGTCGTGTCAGCCAGACGCCGGGCGGTGGCNNGCCAGTCTACACGCGGGCCGCCGAACCCATCGGCTGATCTTGATCTTGAATCCTGGCGGTTTCTCGACATGCGCTGGCCGGGGAGGTCCAATGGGCGCGATGTCGCGTCAGGTCCCGGACAACTCGCCAGTCGACCGCCGCCTGGAGTGGACGGTGGCGGCCGCGGTGGCCCTCGTTCTGGCGGTCGCCGCGCCTCTGGGCTTGTCGTCCGGAGACGGCGCCGATCAGGTGGCCCAGGCGTTTGGGATGCGCCGTCCCTTCCTGACCGCGACGTCCCTGGCCGATCTCCTGGCGCGGATCTTTGCCTTGTTTCCTATCGGTGAGGCAGGCGTGCGGGCTCAGGGCGCCGGGGCCCTTGCCTGCGTGTTGGCCATGACCCTGATGGTGGCGCGGTCGAGACTGTGGGTCGGCAAGGGAGGCGCTCCCTCGATGATAGTGGGGGTGGCCCTTTGCGCCGTGTCCCGCCCATTCTTCGAGACCGCCAGCGCCCACCCCGGAACGGCCGTCGACCTCTGCTTGTTCGTTGGCATCATGCAGGCCATCGAGCTCGTTCAGCGCGATCCGGAGCGGCGTGCCGCGGGGTTGGGCCTGGCGTTGCTGTGCGGGCTGGCTACGGGTGGGGGCTGGCCCCTGCGTGTCGGCACCTGGCCGATCGCGGCCGCGCAAGCGGCGTGGGCGCTGCGGCGCGGACACCGCTGGCCATTGTTGGCGCCGGCCGTGTTCATCGCCGGCGCGGGCGTGGTTCTGGCCGGTGTCGTCGTCGCGCCGGTCGGATCGGCGACCACGTTGCGCATGGTGTTGCGTCAGATTGCGATTCCGGCCTTCTGGGGCGCCCCGCACCCCACTGGCGCGCGCGAGATTCTCGCCTGGGTCATCGACGACGCGGGTGTACTGGGTCTGTTGACGGCGACTGTCGGATGGGGGCTGGCCGTGCGGGGGTCGGCCCAGGCTGCGCCAGTGCTCCTTGGGTGGGGGCTGACCATCGCGGCCTTCCTTTGCACGGGAGACATTTTCGCCGTTCGCTTGTTCGTCGTCGCCAGTCTCGCCAGCCCGGTGGCGCTGGCGGTCACATCTTTCACCGCAACGTTCGGGCGCGCGCGCGACGCGGCGGTCCTCTTGATGGCGGTGATCCTCGTTCTGCCTCCCGCCGTCGTCGGGGTCCGCGGCATCCTGGAAACGCCTGGCCGCCGCGATCCGGCGCTCGTCGCGCGCGCTCTGGACACGGCCTTTGACGCGCACCGCCCGGGCACGCCAGTTCCAGTGGACTCCGAGGCGGCGCGCTGGTGGCGCTATGGTCGCGCCGTCGGGTTGTCTCAGCCGCGCCTGGCCTTCGGACGACAAGGCCCGCGCTAGAGCACCGCCTTCTAGAGTGCGCCGAATGTGACGTCGTTTCGAGAGCGGTGCGCATGGTGCCGTGCACCGGCCGCTGGCCCGCTGTTACTTCGCCGCGCCCTGGCTCAGCATGGACAGCACGGCCTGGAGCAGGCCTTCCAGCTCGAATGGTTTTTCCAGAATTCGATCGTGGGTCACGCCGAGGTGAGCGCGGCGTTTGGGCGGCACGCCGGTCATCAACGTCAGTGGAACTCCCGTGAAGATGTCATCGATCTCGCGTGCCAGGGTGGCCGGGCCTTCCGCGCCGTCGACTACCAGATCGCTGATGATGGCGTCGGGCCGCAAGCCCTCCGCCGCCTGCGCGCGCGCGGCGTCCACGCTCGGCGACAGCACCGACAAGTACCCCGCTTCGCGGAGGACCTCGGAAACGAGGCCACCGATGTGGGCATCGTCCTCTATGATCAGAATCAGCTTCGCGGCCATTGACTTCGACGTTCGACGCGCAAAGAATAGCGGCCCGAGTTGAAGACGCGCGACGTTTTTTCTCGGCGGCTTTCGAAGACCGTCGGTCGAAGTGATCGGAGGCGTTCATGAGCGCTCCGATACGCACCTCCAAGCAACAGACCAAGTTCATCTTCGTCACCGGCGGGGTGGTGTCGTCGTTGGGCAAGGGGTTGGCGTCGGCCTCCATCGCCAGCCTGCTGGAGGGCCGCGGGCTGAAGGTCACGATCCAGAAACTGGATCCGTACTTGAATGTCGATCCCGGGACGATGAACCCGACCCAGCACGGGGAGGTCTTCGTGACCGATGACGGGGCCGAGACCGATCTCGA
>PMNO01000171.1 GCA_003161835.1 Myxococcales bacterium
TCGATGCCGTTGTGAACCATCTTGACGAAGTGTCCCGCGCCCGGCGGTCCGCAGTGGATGTAGCCACGCTGAGGGGTGGTGGCACTCTCATCCTTGCGCGACTTGGCGGCATCTGCGATGCCGGGAGCCAGAGCGGCAAATATTCCATCTAGCCTTTTTACGATGGCGGGCTCGCCGCCGATCATCTGGCAGTAACCGCGCTCGAAGCCCCATACCCCACCCGAGGTGCCAACGTCGACGTAGTGGATTCCGCTCTCGCCGAGCGTCTTGGCGCGGCGAATGTCGTCGTGATAGTACGAGTTGCCCCCATCGATTATCGTATCGTCCGGGGCGAGCAGCGGCGCAAGCTCGCCGAGCGTGGAATCGACAACGGCGGCAGGCACCATGATCCAGATCGCACGGGGCTTCTCGAGCTTGGCGATCATATCGGCAAGTGAGCGGGCCGCCGCTGCGCCGGCCTTGGCCAGATCAAGCGCCGGCTGCGGATGTATGTCGAACACCACGCACTCGACGCCCGCTCCAAGAAGGCGTCGAACCATATTGGACCCCATCCGTCCCAGCCCAACCATTCCCAGCTTCACTTCCGCCTCCTTACTCGTTTCAGCGCCACCACAACGACGCAANNCGAGGGCAACGAACGGCCCTCCGGGCGCGGCCGGGCCGGGCGATCGACGAATCCAGCGGAGGTGACTGGCGCGCTTCATGAACAACATTCAACCGCGCTATCCGTGCCTCGGGATGGGAGGAGCCGATTTCCATTGCCCGGCCGTGCCCCCCGGGTATTTTACCTTCCTCTCCATGGAAGGCCCTCTCGCCACCGCCACCGGGCCACTCATTTTCGGGATCCCGTTGGCGTTCGTGGTATTCGGCGCCGTTCTTGTCGGGGTCATCTTCTTTCACAAGCGCACGCTCGAAGTCGCGCTGCTGGGATTGGTGCTCATCTTGGCGGTGCGTCTTACCTTTTCGCAGCTCGATCTCGTCGCCCACCTGGCGCACGAGTGGGCAAAGCTCGCGAACCTGTTCGGGTTGCTTGTGGGCTTCGCCCTGCTCGCCGATCACGTCGAGGCTTCACACCTACCGGAGTTGCTTCCGCGCGTCCTGCCCCGCGGCGCGCGTGGTTGCTTCACGCTGCTCTTGCTCGTGTGGTTGCTCTCTGGCGTCCTCGACAATATCGCCGCCGCAATAATTGGCGCGACGGTTGCCGCCGGCGTGTTCCAGCGGCGGGTCCATCTGGGCTACCTTGCCGCCATCGTCGCGGCCGCCAACGGTGGTGGTGCCGGCAGCGTTCTGGGTGACACCACGACCACGATGATGTGGATCGACGGCGTGAGCCCCCTCGCGGTGTTGCCCGCGTATCTCGGTTCGGGTGCCGCACTTGCGGTCTTCGGGACCGTCGCCTCGCTGCAACAGGCAAAGCATGCTCCCATCAAGGCGCGCGCTCCGGGAGATGTGCATGTGGACGGCCGACGCCTTGGCATCGTCGCCGTGGCGTTGGTCGCGGCGGCGTGCACGAATATCGTCGCCAACGGCTTGCTGGGATCGCGGGCGGAACGCTTCCCATTCCTCGCGTCCGCGCTGTGGTTGACGTTGATTGCTGGACACTATCTGCGGCCGCTCAACTGGAAGCTCGTGCCGGGCACAGTCAAGGGGAGTGTCTTCTTGTTGGCGCTCGTCTTGTCCGCTTCGTTGATGCCGGTCGATGCATTGCCGAAGGCGTCCTGGCGGACCACGCTCGCCATGGGGCTTGTTTCCTCGATCTTCGACAACATCCCGCTCACCAAGATGGCCCTAGATCAGGGCGGTTACGATTCGGCGCTGCTCGCCTACTCGGTCGGTTTGGGCGGGTCGATGGTGTGGTTCGGATCCTCGGCGGGCGTCGCCGTTTCTGGTCTCTTTCCGGAGGCGAAGTCGGTTCTCAAGTGGCTTCGCCACGGCTGGCATGTCCCGGTGGCCTTCGTGATCGGCTACCTCACGTTATATGGACTGCACGGCTGGAATCCCTGACCTTCGCGGGATCACGGACAAATGACGATCTTCCCCGTCATTCCGCCGGCCTCGATCCTGCGATGGGCATTGGCCACGGCGTCGAGGCCGATTCGCTGCTCGATGCGGGGGACAATGACTCTTTCGGCCAGCAATCCGATGAGCTTCTCGAGGTCGGCACGGTACCAGTCTGGATGCTGTCTTCGCATCGCCGTGATCGAATAGAAGCGCGCGTGTTTCCCATTTGGCAGACGATTCCACAGGTGAAGGCGGAGGAGCCACCACCCCATCGTCAGCAGCGGCGTCCCTTTGCGCACCGCGGACGTGAAGCCAAACGCGCTCAGCATTCCGCCCTTCTTCACACAGGTCCACGAACCAGCGAATCCCCCCNNCCGAGGGAGCGAATCAAGGCGGCGTGCTGTGGACGCGCCGTACCCCATATTTTCAGGCCCGCGAGCTTCCCTAGCGAGACCAGGGCCTGGCCAACGGCTCCGGCCGCTCCTTGCACGAGCACCCGTTGTCCCGGGACCACCCCCGCCACGCGGTGTAGGAGCTGATAGGCGGTGGCCCAGCTCAGCACGAGGGCAGCAGCCTCGGCTACATCGACCTGCGCCGGTACGCGGACGACTTGGTCCGCGCGGAGCGTCCTGTAGCGCGCGTAAGAGCCCGTCATCGTGAGNNCTGCTTGAGGTCGGGGTACTTGCCCTGGCGCAACATCACGTCCGTGAACTGAACGCAGGCCGCCAGTACCCGCACCCGTACCTCGCCCGGGCCCGCGATCGGCATCGGCTGCTCGACCACCTCCAAGCCATCGGGGCCTCCGAATCGCATCAGCCTCACCGCCATCTGCCGCCGGTCCGGATTGGCGGCAGGCCCCCCCGCTGGGAACACGGGGACGGAAGCGCGGGTGTCTGTGGGATCGGCAAAGACGGTCACGGCTTACAGCGCCGCAAGCCGCGTGCCGCCCGGCCGCGCCCGGCCATTGTGGTTCCCGAGCCAAGCCAACCCTACCCATTCACCAGCCATCCGCCTGTTCCCTCCTTGTATGGCGCACCCTTCGCTTTTGCGCACCTCATGAGCAAGCGTTACGCGGCACACCCGAAGCCATGTTTCGAGTAGCGAAAAGGGAACCAGGCCGCGAGTTCGGTATCCGACCCGGGAGAAGGACGCTGGACGCTCCAGGCAGCCATCGAAGAGGGCGTGCCCGCGCCCGTGTTGAGCGTGGCCCTCAGCCAACGTTTTGCTTCCCGTGGCGATCAGGACTTCACCAACAAGGTGCTGTCCGCGCTGAGCTATCAGTTTGGCGGACACGAAGAAAAGGCCTGATGGCGCGGGTTGGCTCATGCCACGCCACGGGTCGGAGTCGCCCTCAGAAGGCTGCGTCCAGCGCGAACTCCCCGACGATACCGACCTGGTAGGCGGACACCCGACGCTCGAAGAAGTTCGCGATCTCCTGGACGTCCTGGAGCTCCATGAACGCGAGCGGGTTCTTGGTGCCGTATTGCCTCGGAAGTCCGAGCGTCGCGAGGCGCTGATCCGCGCAGAACTCGAGGTAGCCGCGGACCTCGCCGACCGACAATCCAACCACGCCTTGCCCGAGCAGATCCTCCGCGAATTGAGTCTCGCAGGCGACCGCCTCGTCGAACATCTCTGAGACGGCGCGGGCCAGCTCGGCGTCGAACAGCTGCGGCTCCTCGCGCAGGATGGTCTTGACCACCTCGAACGCGAACGCCATGTGAGCGCTCTCGTCGCGAAAGACCCAGTTCGTTCCCGCGGCGAGGCCGTGAAGGAGCCCGCGCGACCGCAGAAAGTAGACGTACGCGAAGGCGCCGAAGAAGAAGAGACCCTCGACGCAACCCGCGAAGCAGATGAGGTTGAGCAGAAATTGCCTCCGGTGGTCCCGGGTCTCCAGGCGCTTCAGGTCGGCCGTCGATTCGAGCCAGCGCAGGCAGAACGCNNTTGATGTGCCGGTACAGGTTGAGCACGAGATTGTTCGCCACGATCGAGTCACCGGTCGCGAAGAACGCGACCAGCCTGTGCACAAGGTGGCGCTCGGCGTCGGTCATCTTTTTCCGTAGGTCGCCGATGTCCGTCGAGAAGTCGACCTCCTCGACGGTCCAGGTGTTCTTGATCGCCGCCCGATACATCTCGAAGAACTTCGGGTACGCCATCGGACGCAAGGAGAGGCACATCCCCGGATCGAGGA
>PMNO01000615.1:0-13840 GCA_003161835.1 Myxococcales bacterium
AACGTCACCCAGTCCCCGTCCATCTTCATCTCGCCGCGCCAGGTGAATTCACGCGTGCCTTTCTTCGTGATCACCTCGCGGTAGGGCACCTTCTTGCCTGCCAGGCTCGCGTCTCCCGCCAAGGTCACGACGTCTCCAGTCCACCCGGTCGTGCTTTCCGTGGAAGATCCGCCCATGTTGTCCACGCCAACCAAGACAAACGCCTTGGCGGCGGTGTCGTAAGTCAAGTACCCCCGGGCCTTCATGGGCGAGGGATTGGCCTTGGCCTTCGTCTGCTGATACTCGGCGGCCCACCAGAAGTTGTCGAGATCGCGCTTGAACTTCCACGTGGATTTGTACGCGTGCTCGGGTCCCGATGGGCCCGCGGGGGCGCGGCCGTCGCAGCGCCAACTGCCTTCGAGGATCTTCATTTGGTCCAGCTCCGGTGCCGGTGCGGGCGCCTGCGCGCCGGCCGGGGGCGCGGCAACGACTGCCCCCGGGGGCTTCGCGGACAACGGGGCAGACAGGTGACCGACGGGGGCGACCGCCACGGGGCTAGCCGACGCCGGGGCCGGAGGGGCAACCGCCTGGACGGGCGGGGCAACCCGCGCCGGGGCTCGTCCGGTCGGTACCGGCGGGGGCGCCATCGAACCTTGGGACGACGCGACTCCGTTCGCCGGGGACGCGACCTTGATTGGGACACCAGAAGCCGCCGGGGCCGGAGACTTCAAGGCGGACGGCTGAGGCTGAGCGGGGACGGTAGCACCGGGAACCGGCGCCGGGGCCGGGGCCGGGGCCCTTATCACCGCGGAGGGCGGCGCGGGGGTGGGCGCAAGCGGCGGAGGGGACGTCGGCGCGGGCGCGGACTTGGGACCCTGGGCCAGGGCAACGGCGGAGGCTCCGAAAAATAGGCCAAAGATCAGCGTTGTCGATTGGCGTTTGTTCATTCGAGATCTCCTCTGAATGGGGGGGGACCCTGACCTTAACCCAGGCTCCCCTTCGGTGTCCTCACCATCGCGATCGCGCGCCCGCAAAAAGGACATCGCGCGGGTCCTTCCCTTTGGTGGACGACGACATCGCGTGACACTGCTGCTTTGCGGTGATAGCAGTCACCTGCGGGAGCCTGCCCGGTTGTCCGATGAGCAAAGAAGACACGGACGTACATCCACCTCGGGGCAGACGACCTTGGCTGGCCTGGCTGCCGCTGGGCGGGGTGGCGAGTCTCTTGGTGCTCACCCTGGCCGCCAACATTGTGGTCAGGCTATCGGCCCGTCCGTACCTGCACATGGTAGCCTCGGAAGTTGCCGCGCCCGTCGCCATCGTTCCCGGCGCATCCGTGCACCGCGATGGAACCCCCTCGCCCCAGTTGGCGGATCGTCTGTCGGCGGCGCTGACTTTGTTGCGGGCGGGACGGGTCCAGCGCATCTTGGTGTCAGGGGCCCGCAACGGCGCCTACGACGAGGCCGGGCCGATGCACCGCTGGCTGACCCAGCGGGGGGTGCGCACCTCCTCGGTGCTCGAAGATCACGCCGGATTCCGCACCCTCGACACCATGGAGCGCGCCGCCCATGTCTTCGCGGTCCGTCAGGCGGTTGTTTGCACGCAATCGTTTCATCTGGCGCGCGCGGTTTTTCTGGCCCGCCGCGCGGGCATCGATGCCGTCGGATTCGTGGCTGACGGCGGGTCAACAGCCGGTTCGGTGGGAGACATCGTGCGGGAATCACTGGCTGACTTGATGGCGGTCATCGACAGCTACGTGCTGCGCCGCCAGCCACGTGAACCGTGGCCGCGGATGGTGCCGTCGACCGCGCCAACCATCGACGAGGGCAAGTAGCTCCCGTGCGCAATCCCCGCAACCGGATGATCGACGGCAAGCCCAGTCACCGTTGCGTGCGTTGCCGGCTTGTTCAAAACGACTGCCTGTGCGACCTGATCCCGCGTATCCAGACCCGGACGCGCGTGGTGGTGATCCTGCATGAGCAAGAGGATCGCAAGACATCCAACACCGGCCGACTGGCCACACGCTGCCTGCCAAATAGTGAGATCGTCGTGCGGGGCGGATTCGACCGCGCGACGCCGGCGCCGTCCTGGACCGAACACGGCGACCCGGTGCTCCTGTTCCCCCATCCAGATGCCCGGCCGCTGCAATTTTGGCGGGATCATCCCCGTCCCGTCACGTTGATCGTCCCGGACGGAACCTGGCGGCAGGCGCAACGCGTGCGGCGCAGAATCGCCGGGCTGGAGACCGTCCCGTGCGCCATTGTGGCGCGCGACGNNGAGACTGTCCCGTGTGCCATCGTCGCACGCGACGCGCCCTCGGCCTATCGCCTGCGCCACACCTGGGATCCCCGGCGCCTGTCTACGCTGGAGGCGATCGCGGAGGCGCTGGCGGTGCTCGAAGGCTCCGAGGGGGCGTCCGTTCGCCAGACCTTGCTCGAGATCTTTCAAGTGATGGTTGAACGTTCCTTGCGGGTCCGATTTCCGGTGGCGCGCCCGCGATTGCAGACCCGCGCGGCACCCACAGCGGAGCCCCTGGGCGGAGGCCCGCCCCACGCAGCGGCCGCGTCAAGCGATGTGAATCTCGGGATCGAGGACCCGGGACAGGACCAGGGGCCGCTCCGCCGGTGAGGCGGCAGCCAATTCATCGACAAACTCTTGCAGCTCCGGGTTCACGGCCCCAAATTCGACGCCGAAACCATCTCCCCCCTGGTCCCGCACCACCCGCCCGGTCGCGTTGCAGATCGACCTCGGCAACACGACGAAATCCATCGTGACCCGGCCGTCGCGCCGGGCACCGAACTGGGCCGTGAAAAAACATCCACCCTGGGAGATATCACGCAGCTGCCCGCGTTGCGGTTCGGACCCGTCCCCGACTACCAAGGTGAGGTCCAGGTTCAGGGGCAGTCGCGGGTACTGACGGCGCTCCGCGGCAGGCATCGATCTCTCCAGTCTACGACGCTCGCGCCTTCCGCACAATTCGACCGGCTATACGCCCAGGTGGAAAGCGACGGTGGCAAACCCACCCATTTGCCACCCCGCCGAATGATCCTTGCCGTTTGCCACTCCGGAGGCACCGAGTAAGTAGTGGTAGCCCCCTTCGATCTCGGCCCCGACGCCCAGGATCGGTCCGAACATGCGTTCCACGCCGAATCGGCCCATGGTCAAGAAACCCTTACCGGCAAGCTGAGCGTTGGTGAGCGGCGGGTCAACGGGCACCAGGGTTCCAAAGACCAGCCCCGCGACCAAGCTGGGGTGCAGGACGACCTCGGGAGGACGCTGACGGCCCTGAGCGTCCTGGCCGCCACCCTTCACCGGGATTTCGAGCGACGGACCGAACAGCGCGGTCAGCAGAGTCCCGCCGGTCCCCCCCGAATTGACCATTTGCTGAAAGCGGATCGAGAAATCGACCACCAAGAGACGCGCGCCCAACTCGGCGGCAAACGCGCCGCCTTCCGTTTGATGGAACNNGCCAGCGCCGTCAGCGCCGATCCTCGGAGCGCCGAGAGACGCCAGCGTCCGAGCCCGAGCCTCGCTCCTCGGGTCACGTCGGATCTCCCAGGAGAGCTTCCACGCGCTCGCGATCGAAGCCCAACAATAAACGCCCGCGCACGTCCAGGACGGGAACGCGGTCGGTCGGGATTCCGAGCTTGGCGGCCTTTTCCGCCAACTCGCCGGCAGCGGCTGGATCTTGTTCCACGTCCTTGTCTGCGAACGGAATTTTTCGCTCGGCGAAGTAGGCCCGTGCGGCCTGACAGGCCCCACACCACGAGGTGCCATAGATCGTGACCACCGGCTTGCCCGGCGCCGATTTGACCGTTTTGGCGCTGGCGATGGCTCCAGCATCAGGGTTGATTGCAGGGGACCCTCCTGGAACCCCGGGACCTGGTCGCTGACCGGCCCGCGGGGATGACGCCCCCGGCGGCAACTGCGCGATGGCGGCGGTCTCGAACGCCTCCCGAGGCAGGGGTCGCGCCGTGGCCTTTCCAGATGTCAACAGTTCCTTCACGTTTGTCGTGTAAACATTTGCCGATTCTCTTGTTTTTGTCTGCCCTGGATCGATCACACGAACCATCTTTCGGGCGACCTCGGGGATAATATCGGGCTTGTCCGTGGTGGCGAACGATCCGCTCGGTTCCACGTAGGTGAACAGGAAACGCCCGTCCTTCAGGATCTGTAAATCCCCCGGGGGCGCCTCCGCGGAAGGAGCCGCCGGTGCGCTGCGACGGCAGCCTGTCAATCCGGCGGAGGAGGTCAGCACCAACAGAAACAGGAGGCTCGCGGCCCGGGTCACGAACGGCATGGTCGGAGTCTAGCAGCACCAAAAACGAGCTACCGACAACAAAACGGATTGCGCCGGAACTTCGAGCGGGCGCCGCGCCCGCCCTGCCAGGCCCGTCGAATCAACGCGCTCATCAGCGCTTCTTGGGTCGGCGCTTCGACTCATTGAGCGGCGCGGACTTGGGCATCCCCAGCTTCAGGACCGCTTGATCGACGGCCTGCTTCAACGCGTCCTTGATCGCATCCTTCAGCATCGACTCAGTTTCGGCGTCCAGCCGCCGCTCCGTGACTTCTGCCTCGGCGCCGGCCTCGCCGTCGCCGCCAAAGGCTATCTTCTCGCCGGGCAAGGTCGTTCCGAGGACCGACAATCTGACCGAGACGCTCAGACGCTTCAGCCGCGAACCCGGATTCGGTTCCTTCACCTCTTTCTTCAACTCGGCGATCTTCACGACCACATCGAATCCAGAGAGCCGCCGCTTCTTCAGCTCCGAGGCCACCTCTTCGGGACCGGTCGCGCCGCCCAGATCCGATGCCCATTCCGGGCGCGCCGCCAGCTCGGCCTTGATGGCCTCCAGAGCGAACTGGCGCATCGGCGGCTCAAGCGGGACCCGAGACTCGACGTCGTGCAGCTGGAAATAGTACTTCGCGGGCGTCGCCGCGAAGCTGAGGCGGGCGGAACCGAGTAGCGCGATCGCCAAAATGGGTATCAACGACCCGGGGCGCCCCCACCGGCCATTCGAAATCCACGACCGGCAGCCCTGTTCTCTCATGCGTGCAATTGTATACTGCGCGCGTGGCTGTTCGAACCAGTGTAGTCGTCGCGGGCGGCCTCGCCTTGCTGACAGTGGTCGGCGGAGCCACGATTTTCGGCGAATCCGTCCTGGCGCTGTGGGCACCGCCGGCGGCGACCTCCGATGGCGTGGCCGCGGGCTCGGCGCGCCCGCCCGCGCCCGGCGTAATTCCGAAGCCACCCTCCGCCACCGCGCCGTTGTCCGCGGGACCGGCGCCGACGGACGGGGGTAGCGCCAACAACTCTGACGGCAATTCTTGACCAGGAGACACCGCCTGACCTACCGTCAGGCCCTTACCGTCTGACGAGGTTTCATGATCAAGCTGACGATCACCGAAAAGGGCGGCGAGCCCCGAGCCCTCGCTTTCGACCAGGACGAGGTGTCCATTGGCCGCGTACAGGGCAACGACATCGTGTTGCCCAAAGGNNGTCAACGGGCGCAAGATCGGCGAGGCGACCGGCGTTCGTCCGGGCGACAAGATTTTCGTGGGCGACTTCCTGATTGTCATCGACCCGAGTGGCGCCGCCGAGACGTCCTCGACCGGTTCGCGGCGCGGGCCGCCTCCGCCGCCGCCTCCTCNNCCGCCGGCGCCGCCACCGCCGCCCCCGCGGCGCACGATCAGCACGACCGCGCTGCGGGAAGATGGCGTCGACATCGGGATGGACGACGCGCCCCCGTCGCCGGACGAAGTTGACGCCGGACTCGGGGAGGACAACCGCGGCGCCGACGTCGATGGGCCGGAGCGTCTCTCCTCGGACCTGAATGATCTCGGCCTCGGCGGCGGGGAGGATGATGGCGGCAACGATGTCTTTGGGTCGCGTGCGGCGCCCGATGAGGATGCTGCAATCGCTTCCAACTTCTCAGGGGCATTGGCGGAGGTCGGCGGCTTGAACGACGCCGTCACCCCGATACCCTCGGCGGCGTCCGCCCGAATAGCGGCGGCGCCGTGGGGTTCGGGCGCGGCGGACACCCATGGTCCCNNCTCATCGCCCCGGGCGGAGCGATGCAGGTCGATCGCGCCGGGAAGATAGAGGCGGTTCCAGCGGTGGGCGACGGAAACGCGATCGCCGAGACCGTCTGGCAAATCGCGAACACCGCCGTGCCACCACCGCCATCGGACAACCCGATCGTCGATGTGCGGCTCCTGGACGGCACCCGGATCACCGCCCTCTTTCCGCCGATCACGTCTGGCTCGGTCTGCGCCGCGATCCGCAAGGCCGCGACTCCCGAATTGCGGTTGGCGGAAATTGCGGGCAGCGGCGACGTGGAATCCATTTTGCGCGCGGCCATCGCCAGCCGCTGCAATCTGCTGCTCGCTGGAGAACGCCCGGCGGTGGCCACGCTTCTGTCGTCACTGGGAGAGGCGCTGCCGGCGGACCGCCGGGTGGTCAGCATCGGCGCGGGCGCCAAAGGCCGGCCCGGTTGGATTGAGCTGGGTTCGGGCCTGGATCCCGCGGGCCTGGCACGCGCAGCGATCGCCTTCGGCGCCGACCATCTGCTGTTCGCCGACGCGGGCGGCGGCGAATTGCCTGAGCTGTTGCTGGGGGCCGCCCGGGGACAAGACGGCCTGATCGCCTGCATGGCGGCGCGGTCCGCCGCGGAAGCCTTGGCGCGATTGCGAGCCTTCTCGGTTGCGGTTCTGGGTGCGTCGGCATTTGCACCCCTGGTCGCGAGCACGATCGATCTGGTCCTGGTGGTTGGCGCATCGGCGAACGGTGAGGTCCGGCTCCGAGAGATCGCCGAGCCACAAGTGGAAAGTGAGTCCGTGGTGCCAAGCTTCGTGGCCCGACAGCCGAACGGAAATCGCGACGCCCGGACGCTGGACGTCGCGGGTGTGTCGGGCCGTCTGGCCGCCGCGATCGCGGTTCGGGCGGACGCCCTGCCGGCTCACCTGGTCCGGACCTGATCGCCCTGCCCTTGTTCTTCGAAAAATTCCGCGAGGATCTGACGCGCCTGCCGGTCGGCCTGATTCGTCCCGGTCCCGCCGCGACGTCGGCCGCGATCGCCTCGGCCGAGGCGGCATTGAAGACCCAACTGCCGCCGTCGTACGTGTCGTTCCTCAGATCCTTTGATGGGGCGGATCTCTTCCACGAAGCAGTCTTGTTGGCCGGGGTCGGCGACGCGGCCCCGCGGCGTTTGGTCGATCTCAACCCGCCCCGAGCGGGCAAGACCACGGTGATATTTGCGGAGATCGCCGGCGGCGATCGTTTCGCGTTTGGGACCGAAGGCCGCGTCCTGCGTGTCCGCCCCGAATCGGACGAACGCTGGATCTCGGGTGGTGATTTCGCGCGCTGGCTGGACGGGCTGGTCGCGTACCACCGGGTTCTGTATGGACCCGACGGCGAGTTCGCCCCCGACGTGTTCGAGGCGGATGGCTCCGAGGTGGTTCCGGTGATCGCTCTGAGGCAAACGGAGCGGGCCCTGAGGCTGTGTCCTGATTCGGCGGAATGGCACCACGAACGCGGCGTGGCGCTGCGCCGGCTGGGTCGATTCACGCAAGCCAAGGAGGCGTTCGCGCGCGCTGCGACGCTGGATCCGGAAAATCCCTGGCCGCGCTTCGACGAGGGACGGGCGGCGCTGGCTCTCGGCCCGGCAGGAGCGCGCGAGGCCGGTGCCGCGTTCGAGGCGGCCGCCCGGCTCGATCGAGNNGCGAGGGGAAGCCGCGAGCCGGTTGTGGGCGTGGGCCGCGCGGGCGGCGGCGCTCGAAGCGGCGCCCGCGCGCCAGGCGCTGTGTCGGCATGAGGCCCTGACCCGCGAGCCCGCGCTGGCGGATCAGTTGCTGCGGGCCCGCGATGCCGCCCGGGACGAGGGGAATCCGGACGAAATCGCGGAAGCAGAGGCATTGCTGGACGCCGTCCAAGCACCAATTCAAGGCGGCCGCGTCCGACTTCCCGTGATCGTCGCGCACCCCCTCAAGAACCCGGACGTCGCGGTGTCCGCCGGGCGTAACAAAAGGGCGCCGCCGGTTCGGCTCAGCGTCGCGGCGCCAGAGCCAGCTCGCCCAGCGCCACCACCGGGCCCGCGTCGTCCTGCCCGCGCAACACCGCCGCGATCCGGCGGGCCTCGGGTGGGACGGCGACGCTGACACTATCGGGCAGGCCTCCATCGCTGGGAAATGCACCGATCTCACGCCGCCGTCCCGCGGCGTCCTCGGACAGCAGGCGCAAGGTGCCGCCGTGAATGCGTCCCCTCGGATCGATGACGGTCGCCCGTACCGAATCTCCCTCGCGCGTCAGCTTGATTTCCCCGCGCAAGAGGTGGTCGATCAACCCCGCCGCATAGCCGGCGATCTCCGGCAACAGAGCGCGGGCGCTGTCGGCGTAGACCTTGCCATCCAGAAAAAAGCGCACCCGGCCCGGTACGCGCTCGTACGCAAGGAGCCTGCGCGGAGGTTGTCCCGGCCCATCCGAAACCATCACATAGCGGCGCACGCCGAGGGACCTCAGATCGAGATGCGCCAAGGTCGGCAGCGCGTAGGTCAAGGACTGCCGCGCGGTGCGCACCACATCCGCCGCGGTCGTATCGTGGTCGACGACGCCATCCTCGGGAAGCGACCCGTCGGAGAAAAAGCGCCGCTGGGTGCGATCGGCCAGGCCTTGCCCGTCAGGCCCGGTGAAAAATGCCCGAAGATTGGGCCGGTGTACGATCGTGCGCGGCGCGGGAATGCCGCCCATCCCGTAAAAATCGGCGATCCCACGTTCGAAGCGCGACGACCGATCGAACGGGCTGCCCGTGCGGCCCTGCAAGTAGGTCGCACGGAAATCGTTGCGGACCTGGGCGGGATTGCCGGCGTCTTCCAGGACGGCGAGAACGCCCCCCAGCGCCAGCAGCGCCTGCGCCAGCGCCGAGCTGCGCTCCGCCGGAGCGGGATCCGTCATGGCCCGTTCGAGCTGTTGGTGAAAGACGGGCAACCCGAGATCGTTGTCCGGTGATTGCAGCCAGTCGAGCGAGGGCTCGCCCTCCATGGCGAACCCGGTGCCCGTGGCCAGCGCGCGCACGCTTCCCCCGGCGTCCGCGACCAGACGCAGCGAATGGAAAAATCCGTCCACGCCGTCGGCGTCCTTGAGACCGGATCCCGTGCTGGGATCGTAGTACATGTGCTGGATCCGTTCGGATGGGGTCTTGGCGATGACCGATCCAGCAACCACGAACGATAGCGCGGAGGCGATCCCATCGTCGCCGGGCCGATAGCCGCCCCCGGGATCCAGGACTGAGAGCCGCGCCAGCAGCAACCGCCGATCGGAGGCGGTCAGGAGGTCGGGGTGCAGCGACACCGGCTCGAAGATCCCGAGCGGCCTCGACAGCCGCAGCGCGAGGACTTGGTGCAACACCGAGGCGACCGCCGCTTGCTGGGTCAGTCCCGCGTGGGTCGTTGCCGGATCGTAGGCGTTGGCGCGCGCTGCGACGAGCGCGCTCGCAACCGCCACCCACACCGCCACCCGGAACCTCGGGCACCCACCAACCCGACCCGGCGGGATCAGACTCGTGCGTCTCATTCCGCCTCCTTGAGGCCGTCGACCGGAATCACGTCGTCAAGGCCAGGAACCGGCGCGGGCACCGCCGCGGCAGACGCGGGCAGATCCGCCAGGCGCGACTCGACCAGCTTGCCGATGGTCACGACCTGCGCGGGATCCGTGCACTGGTTCGCGCCGCAGGTCAATGACACCACGATCCCCCGCTCGCGCACCAGAAAGACCAGACCCTCGATCTGTCCCGCGCGCGCCCGAAACGACGCGTCACCGATCTCGTCGGTGGACGACGCCTGGGGCAGATCACGCTGCAGCTTCTGATATTGCACCTCCGCCGCCGCGGAGCCCAGGTGCCACACGCGCAAACCCACATCATAGTTCTCGGTGCGGTCCTTGGCCTTGAAGTGGCGGCTGTCATAGAACTCGGTGGTCGGCAAATCCGCCAGCTTCTCGTCCTCGAACGCACCCACGTAGCCCGTGACGCCCCGGATTTCGTCATCGGAAAGCAGGGGAGCGATATCCAGCATCGCCGCCGGCAAGTGCCCGGACGGCCCCGCCACAACCGCGCGATCCGCGCTTTCGCCCTCCAGATCCAGGCCCGCCTGCTGCGCCTCCCATGCGGCCGCTTCGCGCACCTTCGAGCCGCCTCCCAGGAACAGCAGATGCTGACCGTGGGCGTAGCTCGGCTGCCATCGCTCCAGCCGAACCAGATTGCCCTGCTGGCTGAAATCGCGGCGCGCTTGCCGGCTGGGGAATCGGCGATCACTGCGCCAGGCGACATAACCGCGATGGTAGATGATGAGGGTGAACCGGCGGACGCGTGTCGACAACCCGGTGGGCAAGCGCGGCAATCGGGGAACCGCGTATCGACCGTCGACCCCGGTCTGGGTGACTATCTCCTCGGCGCCCATCGGGGCGGTGACGCCAACGCCTCGCTCGAACGCCCACGACGCCGCCACCAGGGCACCCGCCACCGGACGCTCGGAGTCCGCGTCGACGACCTTTCCGTCGTAAGGCCCGAGCAGGTCAGCGGGACGGACGGAATCCGGACGCGCGGGAAAGGGAGCCCGCTCCACCATCGGCCCGCAACCCGCGCTCCCGAGGCCCGCGGCGACCATCAGCGCGACTCCCGCGCCAGCCACGATCCGGCTCGCCAGGCGGACGCGGCCAGCTACGGCCGGGTTGACCGACAGGGGCGAACTTGTTAAGCGTCGACTCAAGGCGGATCCGGTCGGCGTGGCGGGTGCGGGCACGTGGGTGACAGACCAGAATGAATGTGAATCTGCAGGCTCGGTTGGAAATACNNTTGCCTGCAAGAGAACCGCGACGGCGCCTCCCTCTGCCGCCGATGCGGCAGCCAGATTCGTGAGACCCGGGTTCGGTCGCAAAGGTTGTCCGCGGTTGCGATGGCCGTGGGCGCCACCGCCGTGGAGCGCGTCCCCGTCGAGCGCGGTCGCCGGGCGCCGGGGGCCGCCGTTCATGTTCGCGGGCGGATGATTTCGGTCCTGCCCAATGGCCGTGATGACACCGTCTACTGGTTGGAGGACGATCAGGTCGACATCGGGCGCAAACAAGGACACATTCGGATCGACGATCCGCAGCTGGCACCTCTCCATGCACGATTGAACATCTCCTTGGGGGGAGCGATGTTGACCCCCCTCGAGCGCCGCAACGGCGTCTACCTGAGGCTCCGCTCCAGCCTCGAGCTGAAGGACGAGGACCACATCCTCGTTGGCCGTCAGGTGCTGAGGTTCGAGGTCCTTCCCGAGCACGAGCGCCATCCCCGCCCCGCCACGGAGGACGGGGTCGTTCTGTTCGGGACGCCCGCGCCGGCCGCGTGGGGTCGCCTCCGGCAGCTGATGGCGAGCGGCCTGGGGCGAGACGTGTACCACCTCTCGCGGTCCGAAATCGCTTTGGGGCGGGAACAGGCGGACCTGGTTTTCGCCGACGACGAGTTTCTTTCGCGCCGGCATGCCCAGGTTACCATTGTCAATGGGAAGCCTGTGCTCAAGGACCTCGGTAGCTCCAACGGCACCTACCTGCGCCTGCGCGCACCCCAGGTCCTGGTTCCCGGAGACATGATCCGCCTCGGCGACCAACTCTTGCGGTTCGAGCTGGGTTGAGGCGAGACTAGGGAGTCCAACAGTGTCTGCCCCCCCCAACCATTGATGACCCCACCGGACATTCAAATCGAGGTCTTTGGAAAGACCGACGTGGGGCTCATCCGTGAGCACAACGAGGACAACCTGCTGGTCGCCGATCTGGGGGGTGGGTTCAAGGAGTCGCAGCTCGACGCGCCGACGACGCTGAAGCTGGGCGATCACGGGGCGTTGTTTCTGGTGTGCGATGGAATGGGCGGAGCCGCCGCCGGTGAGGTCGCGTCGCAGATGGCCGTCGACGCGATATTCGATGTTCTGGCCGCGGCGGAGCCGCAACCGCGCGACGGGTTCGCGCGGGCCTTGCGCCGGGCTGTCGAAACCGCCAATGACCGCATCTTCCAGCAGTCGCGCGACAACCAGAGCGAGCGGGGGATGGGAACCACCTGCACCGCGGCCGCGCTGAACGGCGACACCTTGGTGGTGGCGCAGATTGGCGATTCGCGCTGTTACGTTTTTCGCAACGGGCAGCTGGGGCAGGTCACGCGGGATCAATCACTGGCCTGGCAATTGATCGAAGCGGGGGCGATGACNNGTGCTGGCGGCCGAGACCGATCTGAAAGGGGCCGCGGAGGGCCTGCTCAGGAAGGCGCTCGAACGAGACGGGCCTGACAACATCACGGTCGTCCTGGCGCGGTTCGACGGTGCGGGCCTGGCAGCCGCCACCCCCGCGGACAAGGTGGGCTTCACCGGCTACGACCCGGGGCGGGATCCGGTTTCGGAGACCGGGCCTACTCCAGGTCCGGTGACGTCTGGCCAGAACAGCGCCCGACCGAGCGGGTCGGGTGTGGCCGTCGTATCGCCGTCGTCGAGCGATGCCACCGAGGAAACTGTTGCGAGGGGCACGGGCCTCGGCCGGGTGAACGAGGGCAAGGACGAGGCGCGAGACAGGGAGCACGCCCCGCCCCCCACCACCCGGCGTCCGGCCGCCCGGCGCGACATGGGATTCGATAGGCCGGCGCGCAATAGCCGATCCGTGATAGCCCTCTTCTTCCTGGCCTTGTTCGCGGCAACCGCTGGCGGAATCCTGGTGTTGAAGTGCGAACGGAACCAGGCGCTCCCCGGCGAGGCGACGAAGCCATGAGGCGCGTCGGGTCCGGACGGTGGGGGCTGTGACCTGCCGCGGGTGCTCCGCGAAGCTCGAGGACGGCGCCCGCTTCTGCGGGGACTGCGGCCTTCGGATCACGCCTGATGTCGACCTGGATGCGGATTCGGATTCCATGCCGCCCCGAAGCCTGGACGCGCCCAACGACGAAGGGCCGTCGCACGCGCGTGTCGAGTCCACGAAAGGACCCTACGCCGTCACCCAGTTTTCGCGATCGGCAAACCCGGCCTTCGATGTCACGATGCTGGCGTCGGCGACCCCCGGCCCGATCAGTTCCGCCTCGGTGCCGCGGCGGCGCGAACCGCCCCCACCCGTGTCCGGGCCGCAACCGATCGCGCCTGAACCCGCCCCACCGACCCCGCCCGCGCCCGCAACCGCGCCCGATTTTGGGGCCACCCGTCTCGAACGTAAGTCCGAAAACTCAGGTTCCCGGGACGACATGGTGGGGCGAACGCTCAACAAGCGTTACCTCGTCGGTGAGAAGGTTGGCGAAGGGGGATTCGGGGCCGTCTTCAGGGGCAAGCAGCTCGCGACGGGCCGCGAGGTCGCGCTCAAGATCCTGCACCCCTACAACCTCACCGACAAGACGATTGTCGCGCGGTTCCGGCGGGAGGCCGAGGCTTGTTCGCGGCTGCGCAACCCCCACACCGTCATCACCTACGACTTCGACGAAACCGACGACGGGGTGTTGTATCTGGCCATGGAAATGCTGCGGGGGCGGAGCCTGCATCACCTGGAGAGGGCCGAAGGCGCGCTTTCCCCCGATCGGGTCCTGAACATCATCGATCAGGTTGCCGAGGCCCTGGGTGAGGCCCACCAAAACGGCATCATTCATCGCGACATGAAACCGGAGAATATCTTCGTCGAACGGCGCGGCGACGAGGACTACATCAAGGTGCTGGACTTCGGAATCGCCAAGATCCGGACCGACGACCGCGCCCAGACCGCCCTGACCGCGGTGGGGCAAACCCTGGGAACTTTGGAATTCATGTCCCCCGAGCAGCTGAGAGGACAGCCGCTCGATGGGCGTTCCGACATCTACGCGCTCGGCATCATGGCCTA
>PMNO01000615.1:13971-14180 GCA_003161835.1 Myxococcales bacterium
AGAGACGATCGTCGCGGACGGCGCCGTCACCGTCATCGAACGGGGGTAAAGAAACGCCGGAAGCGAATCGAGCGAAACCATTCACTCGGCTGGGAATACCAGGGGGCATCGTCGATGGTCGCGCGGGACCACCAGACGATGAGCGCCCGACCTTTGATGAGATCGTGTTTCACGGTGCCCCAGACCCGGGAATCCGATGAATTGTCGCG